>JBOGDN010000134.1:0-4215 GCA_050742995.1 Stackebrandtia sp.
ACTGTGATGTTCGCGTATCCCGTTGTTGCCGCCAGGTTCCTTAATTTTGGCGTCATGTCGGATGCCGGGCAGGCGCAGCCGACGCGCACGCGGGATATTCGTGCCGTCGCGGCTGGATCCGCTGCGCTCATCGCGGCGGCGCTGAGCGTCGGCCAGCTCGTCACAGCTCAACTGGTCGGCATCCTCTCCCGCGGCGGCCAGGGCGACTCCCCGACCGGTCACGTCGCCGAAGCCGCCTTGATCGTGTGGACGGCCGCGTCGTCCGTCGGGCTCGCGGCGGCGATTCCGAGTCTGCGAGTCCATCCGGTGCGGCGACGCCGCAAACTGGTGCTGTCCGGAGGCGCCGCGTTCGGCGCCTTCCTTTCGGTCCCGGTGGCCGCGGGCGTGGCGGCCTGGTCCCAGATGTACGGCGGCGGTCTTTCGCAGCCGAGCGTGGCGTGGCTGGTGATGCTGGGCGTAGGCCTCGGCGCGGTCGTCGCCTGGTTCGTCATCTCCTCGCGGGCCGCGATGTGGAGCCTGATCTGCTGGCTGGTCGTGGGTTGGCTGCTGGTCCTCGCCTCGGCGGCGGCCGCGCCCGACACGGCGCCGACGATCGGGCACTTCGACCCCGGACCCGCCTGGAGCGACGGGGCCAGGGCCTGGCTGGCCCTGCTTGTGCTGACGTCGGCGGCCGCGCTCGTCGGCGCCGGCCTCGGCGTCGGGGCCAAGATGTTCGGCTGGGGAAACGGCCGGGGGAGGCGACTCCGGCTGCCGCGGCTCGCCGCCGCCCTTGTCGCCGGCCCGCTGCTCATGCTGACCTCGTACGGCCTCGCCGGTGTGTCCGCCGGCGGTTTCGGCTGGACCCAGACGGCCACGCTGGCCGTCGGAGTCGTCGCCGCGGGAGCGGCCTCCTACGGGCTGCTGACCGTGCTGCGGCGGACATGCCGGCCAAAAGCGTCTAAGAGCTCGTAACTTCTTCCGTTTCCTGCTGCGCGTCCACCAGGCGCGACGGTCCTTGCGAAGCGTCGTCGTGCGAGTTTTTACTCGCGGCGTTGTCGGCACTCTCGCATCCGACACCGGGATGCAGAAGCACCTCCGCCTTGCTCTTGTCTGCTCGATCACGCGGGGCTTACGGCCGTACAGCGGCTTACGGCCGTCGCACTCGCCTGGAGGCCGCTCGCCACGGAAGAGAATGAAGTTACGAGCTCTAAACGGATCTGTCCGCCGGCAGGCGAGCCGAGTTGATCTCGTCGACGGCGGCGATCGCCGCGGCCACGGCGGGGTGCTCGCGGCTGCCGCGCCGGGTGACGCTGAGGAAGTGACGGAAGGGCGTGTGCGGCCCGGAGACCGGCACGCGCGTCAACGCCAGATGAGGCGGGAGTACGGCGAGCCGGGGGACCAGGGCGATCCCGAGGTGGTGGGCGACCAGCGCGGCCACCACCGACCATTCGCTGGCCTCGTGCGCCACGGACGGGCTGAAGCCGGCGTTGCTGCACGCGGCCATCACGTGCTGCCGCGACGTGCTGCCGGGCAGGCCGATGATCCACTGCTCGTGCGCGGTGTCGGGCAGCGGCGCGGACTCGCGCTCGGCGAGCGGATGGTCGGCGGAGACCACCAGGTCGAAGGGGTCGTTGAACAGGGGCTGCTGATCGAAGCGGATGTCGTCCATGGCCGGCGACTCCAGATTGGCCTCGACGACTGCGAGGTCGGCCGCGCCGGAGAACAGCATGTCGAAGCACTCGCCGGGCTCGGCTTCGCGCAGATGCACCCGAATCCCGGAGTGTCGCGCGTGCAACAGTTCAGCTGCTGCGGCCAATAGTGTCGCGATTGCGGTGGGAAATCCACACAGTCGAATTTCGCCCGCGGGCTCGTCTCCTGTGGCGTGCAACTCAGATTCGGCTCTGCGCCAGCGCGCTTCGATCGCGTCGGCGTGAGACATCAGCAGGTGCGCCGCGGAGGTGAGTTGCACGCCACGTCCCATGGGTTCTAGGAGTGTGACGTCCAACTCTTTGGCAAGTTGGCGGATCTGCTGCGAGGCGGCCGACGGGCTCATGTGGAGTGCCTTGGCCGCGGCCGTAACGGTGCCGTAATGGGAAACGGCGCGCAGGATGTGGAGTCTACGTAGATCTATCATTAAGGTACAACTTAACAGTTTCATGCAAGAATATGAGTTGTAACTTTAGCTTATTTGATGCATCCTGATAAGCGTCTCCCGCGTGTCGAAGATGTAGATGCCAATACGCTCAACAACCAATAGAGAGGAGTCGGTGATGAGTTCGTTCTGCCCGCACTGTGGATGGATGGACGCCGAGGTCTATGAAGTTATTTCGCGACGGATGACTCGCGACGGCGGACAGCTGTCTTGGACGCGGTGCGCCTGCGGTTCGCTGCAGATGCGCCAACAGCGTCGCGGTGGAACGCCTGTCGTTCTCACGCGCGGACGGCCCGTCGCCGACCTGGTCGGCGTCGCCCAAGACGCCTAGACGTCGCACAGCAGACCGCCGAGCGAGGCCGAGTGTGGCTGGTGCCAGGATCATTCCCATGCGCTTCACACTCGCGGCCGTCGCGCTCGGCGGCGCGGTCGGCGCCCTGGCCAGATACGGCCTTGACTGGGCGTTGCCCGCCTCGGCCGGAGGCTTCCCCTGGGGGACGTGGGCGGCCAACGTGTCGGGATGTCTTCTCATCGGCGCACTCACCGCGTGGCTGGCGGCCAAGCCCGCTCCGCGCTGGGTGCGCCCCGCAATCGGGATCGGCCTGCTCGGCGGCTACACCACGTTCTCCGCGTACGCGGTGGAGACGGCGAACCTGCTCGCCGACGGCCACGCCCGGATAGCGTTGACCTACCTGCTGGGCACCGTCGCCGGCGCCCTGCTCGCCGTGTACGCGGGATCGAGAATGACCAGGGCGGTGCTTCGATCGTGAAAATCACCGGACCGGCGGTGCGGCTCACCGTATTCGTCGACGAGGACGACCGGCATCGCGGTCGTCCTCTCTACAGCGAGATCGTGCACCGGGCGCACGCGTCCGGGCTGGCCGGCGCCTCGGTGCTGCGCGGCATCGAAGGCTTCGGCGCCTCCTCCCGGATACACACCACGCGACTGCTGTCGCTGTCGGAAGACATGCCCATCGCCGTGATCATCGTCGACTCCGAGGAGAAAGTCCGCGGATTCCTTCCCCAGCTCGACGAGCTGGTCTGCGAGGGCCTGGTGATCATGGATCCCGTCGAGGTAATCCGCTACGTGGGACGCAAAGCGTGATCACGGCGCTGGCGGTGGCCCTCGGCGCGGCCGTCGGGGCGCCGCTGCGGTATCTGGCGGACCGGGCGGTCGCGGCGCGACACGACTCGGCGTTTCCGTGGGGCACTCTCGCGGTGAACGTCGCCGGATCCTTCGGGCTGGGGGCGCTGGCGGGCGCCGCCGTAGGCGGAGCGTGGTTCGGGATGCTCGGCGTCGGCCTGTGCGGGGCGTTGACGACGTACTCGACGTTCTCCTTCGAGACGCTGCGACTGGTCGAAAGCGGCGCACGAGGACTTGCCGCGGCCAACGTGGCGCTGTCGACGACGTCGAGTCTCGGCGCCGCCGTGCTCGGACTCGCGCTGGCGGCGGGGATTTAGAGTTGTCCGAGGTCCGCGTTTATCGCGCGGCGGAGGCGACGGCGAGGAGACGCGAACGTGGAGCACGACGACCCGGCCGCGGCCGGACCAGATTCGCCGCCCATGACAGACGCTCAGCGCCGGTATCTCGACGACTGGCTCGAAGACATGGAACCCGCCCTGACGCGCTGGCGCGGCGACTTCCTCCCCGAGGACTTCCCGTTCGACTTCTCCGCGGAGTCGCTCGACGCGCTGGAAACCGTCGCGCTTGAGCGTTTTCCCGACGACGCCGCCGTTTTGGACGCCCGCAACGCCGAGTTCCTCGACGGGGCCGTCCGTTACCTGGGGCAGACCGCCCTGCGCGGCGCGCGGGCGCGCTGGGCGTACGAAGACCTCAGCGCCATGAACGCCAACATTCGCGAACGCGTCCTGTGCGTCCGCGCCGACATCCCGGAGTGGTCGGTGCTGGCGCCGCTCTTCGAGTTCGGGTTGCTCGCCGGCGTCCGCCAAGCCGGGGCGCTGCGCGAGGCGGTGCGGAAGCTGTCCGACGGGGTCGCGTTTTCCGACACCCACGGCAGGCAAGTCGCCGACCTCGAAGACCTCCGCGCCCGGATGGCCGAGATCAGGGCCGAGCTGTCCGACCT
>JBOGDN010000135.1:0-1703 GCA_050742995.1 Stackebrandtia sp.
GTGCTCGACTGAGTGGTACACCGCGTCTCGTGCGTGTATTCGGCCGTTGACGTTCTCGTCGGCGGCCGGAATCAACATCAGCCGGGCGCCGGCCAGGCCGTAATCGCGGCTGGGGTCGGGGAAGTTGAGATCCCCGCAGATCATCATGCCCGCCTTGTCGTCGGAGCCCGGCGCGAAGGCCAGTTCGGTCCCGGGCACATTGCCCGTGTCGTGGTGCTTCGTATAGTCGACGGGTTCGCCGCCGTCGCCGGGAACGGCGATCGCGTTGTTGAACCTGCCGTCCTCGCCGTGGTACTGGTATCCGACCACAATGGTGATATTTCGGTCGCCCGCCAATTGGCGCAAGGGATCGACGAGGTTGGGTCGGCTGGCGGCGTCGGCCGCGAATTCGCCCTCGGGCAACACCACGGTATCCACATCCTCGGGCAGCTCCGAGATGCGATCCAGGTACGAGTCGAGGAGCTTTTTTCCTTCAGGGGCGGAGACGTCGGCGCCCCAGTCGCTTTCGTTGTGCGACAACAGGGCCACCTTGTGGGTGGGTGAGGTTCCGTCGTCGCTCGCCAGTCGCCAGGCGCCGCCGCCCACGACCAGCGCGACGACGACGGCGGCCACGGCGGCGATACGCATCCGCGCCGCCCCGGGCGCCGAGGCCGTCAAGATCGCCGCGATCGCCGACGGTGTGAACAGCACCAGAAACTCCACGCCCCACATGCCGGTGACCGCGGCGGTCTGCACGATCACGGGCAGGTCTGCCAACGTGGACGCCAGGCTGAAGGACATGCCCATCGGGTTGAGCACCGAGACCAGATACACCACGCCGGTCCACAGGGCGGGCGCCGTCACCGCCGCCGCCAGCGGCCGTCCTCGCGTCATGAGACTCCGATATGCCCAGGCGCTCAACGCGAAGGTCGCCGAAAACGACACGGTGATCAGCACACCCATCGGCCACAGCGGTATGTCGTGAGAGACGGCGTACCAGCTCCAGTTGTTGGAGGCGCCTGCCAGGTTCGCGGCAAAGGCAAGCCCCACGGCGACCGGGGCCGACACCCGCGGCGCCGCCAGCAAAACGGGCAGCGGCGCCAGCAGGGCCAAACCGGGGACGGGCGTCAGGCCGGTGCCGACATAGAACAGCACCGCCGACGCGGCTCCGGCGGCCAGGATGGTCCATGTCTTGAGGTTAGGCACGGAATCCATTGAGGATCCTTTCGTGAGAGCGCTTCGCCAGCGCACGGAATTCGGTTTCGGGCAACTCGATGCGGCCGCCGATGTACAGGTTGCTCAGGCCCATGGCGGTCGCGGTGATGGCGAGGGTGACCTCAAGCGGGTCGTCGGGTCGCAACGCGCCGTCGCGCATGCCCTGCTTGACGGCGTCCATGATCGGGATGAAGGCGGGCGAACCGCCGTCTTGGAAATCTCGCGGGAACTGCCGCATGCCTTCGCGGCGTTCGGTGATCAGGAAGACGTACAGGTTCGGCTTGTCAAGCACGAAATCCAGGAAGTCGTCCAAGAGCCCCTCGACTCGGCTGTCGAAATCGTTCGGGTCGCCGCGTCGGCCCCAGGACTTGCCCAGTTCGGCAAAGGCCGCGTCGGTCACCGACCGCAACAGGGCCCCTCGATTGGGGTAGTGCCGGTAGGTCGCCATGGTGGTGACCCCGGCGTCGGCCGCGACTCGACGCATGGTCACGGCCCCGGCTCCTTCGGCG
>JBOGDN010000136.1:0-1827 GCA_050742995.1 Stackebrandtia sp.
GGCCGGCGTATCCGACGGCGGCGCCGCCGTCGACGGCCAGCCGGTAGTAGCAGCCGGCGGCCAGCTCCGACCAGAACATCGCCTCGCTCCAGGCCTCGACGCCGAACAGCTCTTTTTCGATCTCGGCCAGCTCCGAGATGTGCCACCAGCGCAGCGGGACGATCTCGACGTCAGACACGCCGCTGTTTCCCGGCGATGTTGACGTTGGGGCGGCGCAGGTAGATCGGCGTGAGCGTCTCGCCGGGCGCGTTGCCGGCGACGCGGGCCGCGGCCAGGCGCAGCAGTCCGGCGGCCGGCGGGTAGAGCGGGTCGGACACGGGCAGTCCGAGCACGTCGGCGTATTTGCGGGCGCCGTCGCCCACGGCGCGAGCCGCCTTGCGCGCCTCGGGCGGGAGCTCTTCGGGACGGTTCACCTTCGGGTCGTCGGAAGAACCGGAACGACGGCCGGCCGCGGCCGTCGCGGCGAGGATCCAGTAGATCTCCTTGCGACGCGCGTCGCTGGCCACGAGCACTTCCTCGTCGGCCACGTTCGTCTCGACCGCCATCGCTTCAAGCGAGCCCACCCCGTACGTCGGGATCTGGAGCGCGCTGCCCAGGGCCGTCGCGGTCGCCAGTCCGGCGCGCAGCCCCGTGAAGGGTCCGGGCCCGCGTCCGGCGACGATCGCCTTCAAGTCGCCCGGAGCGCCGCCGGCCTCGGCCAGGGCGGCGGCGATGAGCGGCGTCAACTGCTCGCCGTGGGCGCGGTCGTTGACGAGCACCTGCTCGGAGAGCAGCCGGACGTCGCCGTCCGCGTCGACCTCGGCGACTCCGGCGGTGACCGCCGGCGTCGACGTGTCCACGGCGAGGGTCAGCATGACGCCGGGGCCTCCTCCAGCTGCTTCAGCCGCTCGGCCCAGTCTCCCCCGCGCCCGTGCAGCGTGATCTCGCGCGCGTCGTCGTCGCGCCGGCGGATGCGCACTTCAAGGTGCGAGTCGGACAGCGCCTCGGCCATGCCCGCGCCCCACTCCACGACCGTCACCGAATCGTCGACCGACGCGTCCAGGTCCAGGTCGTCCAGCTCTTCGAGGCTCCCCAGCCGGTAGGCGTCGACGTGCAGCAGCGACGCGCCGTCGCCTTTGGGAGGGTTCGTCCGCGCGATCACGAAGGTCGGGCTGTTGACGACTCCGACGACGTCAAGGCCGACGCCGATGCCCTGCGTCAACGCGGTCTTGCCCGCGCCGAGCGGCCCCGTCAGCACCAAGAGGTCTCCGGCGCGCAGCAGCCGCGCCAGGCGGGCGCCGAAGGCCCGCGTGTCCTCAACTGTCGGCAGCAGCACCGTCAAGTTCGTCTCCTTTCCGCTTTCTACGCGGCCACAGCCTGCGCTTCCTGCCCGTCAGGACCGCCTTCTTGGGCGGCGGCGGGAGCGCGTCGAGCACCTTCTCGATGTGCGCGAGCAGCGGTGCGGTGACGGCTTCGGGCCGCTCAAGCAGCGCCACGTGCGCCGAGTCGGGAATCAGCGAAAGCTCCGCGTGCGGCAGCATCTCGGCCAGGGCCTGGGAGTGCGAAGCGGGCGTGAACGCGTCGTTTTCCCCGCACGAGATCAACACCGGGATGTCGGCGAACGATTCCAGCGTGCCCTGCTCATCGTGTTCGAGCAGTGTGCGGCTGTAGCCGACGACGGTGCGGATCGTCGTGGCGGTGTTCATCTTCTCCACGTACGACACCAGGGCCGGCGACGGTTTGCCGTCGGCGAATCCGTAGCGGCGGGTCAGCATCCAGGCCACGTCCTTGGCGGCCCTGCGGACACCGTCGATCGCGCCGGGCGTGAGGTTCGCCGCGCGTCCAAGC
>JBOGDN010000137.1:0-4853 GCA_050742995.1 Stackebrandtia sp.
CATACCCCTGCTAAACACCAAACTTGCTATCATCAGTATTTACTGGTAATAATTGTGATTGCTAGAAGCGAGGAGCCTCCCCGCGACCCGAAGCTCTTGGAGGAGATCATGACCCAGCGCACGCACCTGGCCGAGACGGCGGTGGTGATCGGCGCCGGCCCGGTCGGGCTGGCCGCCGCCGCACACCTGGTGGAGCGGGGTATCACGCCGATCGTCATGGAGGCCGGGGACGGCCCGGGCGCGGCGGTGCGGGAATGGGGACACGTGCGACTGTTCTCGCCGTGGGAGTTCAACGTCGACGCCGCCGCCCGCCGGCTCCTCGAATCCGGCGGCTGGGCGGCGCCGAATCCGGCGCATCTGCCCACCGGCGCCGAGCTCGTCGAGGATTACCTCAAGCCCTTGGCCGAGTCGGCGGAGTTGGCGCCCCACATTCGCTACGGCGTCAAGGTGACGGCGGTGGCGCGGCAGGGTGTTGACAAGACCCGCACCGTCGGCCGAGCGGGCCGCCCGTACTTGGTGCGCGCCCGCGGCGAATCCGGCGGCTACATCGACGTCGTCGCCGACGCGGTCATCGACGCCTCCGGCACCTGGGGGCGGCCGAACCCGCTGGGCGCACACGGCCTGGCCGCGCCCGGCGAAACCGAAGCGGCGTCCCATTTGGCCGGTCCGCTGCCGGACGTGCTCGGCGCCGACCGGGACCGGTTCACCGGCAAGCACACCCTGGTCGCCGGCATGGGGCACTCGGCCGCCAACACCCTGCTCGCCCTGGCTGAGTTGGCCGAGCAGGCCGACGGCGCCCGAATCACCTGGGCCATCCGCGGCGGCTCGCCGAACCGCCTGTACGGCGGCGGCGACGCCGACGCGCTCCCGGCGCGCGGCAAGCTCGGCGCCCGCGTCAAGCAGCTCGTCGCCGACGGCAAACTCACCCTGCTTTCGGACTTCGCCGTCGACGAGCTCCAGCCGGTCCCGGGCGGACCGGTCACCGTGATCGGCAGGTCCGGCGAGGAGGAGGTGAAGCTGGACGTGGACGTCGTCGCCGCGGCCACGGGGTTCCGGCCCGACCTGGGCATACTGCGCGAAGTCCGGCTCGACCTCGACCCGGCCGTGGAGGCGCCCGGCAAGTTGGCGCCGCTGATCGACCCGAACTTCCACTCCTGCGGCACCGTCCCGCCACACGGCGAGAAAGACCTCGCCCACCCCGACGAGGGGTTCTACATCGTCGGGATGAAAAGCTACGGCCGCGCGCCCACCTTCTTGATGGCCACCGGCTACGAGCAGGTCCGCTCCATCGCCGCCGCCCTGGCCGGCGACCGCGAAGCCGCCGACAGCGTGCAGCTGGAACTGCCCGAAACCGGGGTCTGCTCCTCCAGCCCCACAGTGGAGGACGAATCCGGAAACGTCACCTTCGCCGCCGCCGCGACCCCGGCGAGCCGGGGCCTGTCGACCGGGGCGCCGCACGGCTACTCTGGCGACGCCGCCACGCTCCCCGTCACCCTGGAAACCCAGACCGCGGGCGGCTGCTGCGGCGCCACGACCTCCGCCGACTCGTTGGCGGCGCCTGCACCACCGGGGAACCGGCACGGCGGCTCGGGTGCGACAAATCCAATATGACCGGCATGGTCGACCGCCTTGTACTGCGTGGGTTGCTGCTGCGGCAATCTGATGCCGGTGATCGGCGAATCGTGAAGCCGGCGCCGACTAAGGAAGGTGTGGCACTGGCGTCGCGTGCTCGAGCGGAGTTCGCGGCGGCGGGGCAGCGGTGCGCCGACTTGTCTGTGGCTGAGAAGGAGCGCATGGCCGGGTTGGCGGCGGATCGGTAGAGGTTGTCGGCGGTGGCAACCGTTGAATTCATCAGGTGACGACTCACAGGGTCGGTCGGGGGTAGCGGGCGTGCACGGGGCTTGGCGCGTCGGCGTCGAGCACCACGGCGGAGTACGCCTGGCGGATCATTCGTCTCTTTTGGCGGGAATCCGTGATGTTTCGCAGCGCCGGGCTGCCGGTGGAGATGTGCAGGTTCCACGCTTCCTCGTCGGCGACCTCGACAGGAATGGCGTGGGCGCCGCGGCCGTCGAACCCGCATACGTAATGCGCGCCGTCGTCGGCGTCGAGCTTGACCTTCATCGGCTCCTGACACCAGCGGCACCGCGCCAACCAGACCAACAGACACACCACGCCGCAGGCGTCGGCGGCGTCTTGGACGGTTTGGTCCAACGCGCCCTGTGCCGGCACGGCTGCGGCGACCTTGTTGTGGGACGTCGTCATGACCGAGCCTGTGTCTTGCGTGGCATCGGCGCCGTTCGGCGTGCGGGATGCGGTGACGGCTCGGTCGGCCGTGTCGTCGCGGTGAAGGAAGTCGACGAGCGCGACGTCGTGGGCGTCAGTGTGGTCGCCGAGCGCTTCGCGTCGGAACACGGCCATGGCCTCGCGGACGATCGACTCGGCCAGCGGCGAGTGAGACATCACCCAGCCCCCGCACCCGGGCGCGAACACCAGACTCGGCGTCACCCCGGCTTGCCACCGCACGGTTCCCAGCGACTGCGCGCGACCGGAGTTGTCGACGACGTAGAGCCACAGGGCTTTCTCGCCTTGGCGGTGTACTTCGATTCGACGTTTGGCGACGGAAAACCAGCCCAGGGTCGTCTCCGACACGCGCACGTCGGGCACCATTGTAGACATGGCTATTCCCCGCAGACTCGTGTCGTCTTTGGATTGTCGGGAATCATAACTGCGCCCCTCGCAAGTCGTATATGGACACCGCGGACGTCGGCCGGCTGGAGCGCCCAGGGGTGGTGTTGAGGTAGACGGGGCGTAACGCCCCTGCGACTTAGACGTTACGACCGCGGGCGCGACCTTGTGAAGACAAACAGATGCGCACGTTATTTCGCATAATCGACAACGCGTAAGTGGCGGCATGTCCAATAAATCACGCTTGAAATTTGTGCACAAATAGGCGTGTATGGTGTGCTTTGGCGTCCCAAAGATGTGAAAGGGGCGTTCGTCGTGCCTGAAGACAAGCCGAGTTTGGCTCGCCGTCAGCTTGGAGCCGAGCTGCGCAACCTACGCGCGGCCGCCGGCCTGACCGCCACGGAGGCCGGTGAGGAGTTGATGATGCACCGCAACTCGATCATAAATATCGAGAAAGGAAAGAACGGGACAAAACCCCATGTGGTCAAGGCGTTGTGCGAGTTGTACGACGCGCCGCCGGAAGTTTTGTCGCAGCTGACCGGCCTGGTCTTCAAAGGCAAGCAGCGCGGGCTGTGGGAGAGCAGGATGCCCGGTCTGGAGCCGCGGCTGCGGTGGTTCGCCAGCGCCGAGCAGGAATACGGCTTAATCCAGACCTGGGAGCCGCTGTACATCCCAGGGCTGCTCCAGGTCCCCGAGTATCTTGAAGCGCTTCGTGCGGTCGGCCCCGCCATGGACGAGAAGGCCACCGCGGCCATCAAGGACATCCGCTTCAAGCGTCAAGAGCTGGTCATGGCGCGCGAACCGATGCCCGAGATACAGATGATCGTCGGCGAGACCGCCCTGCGCAACCTCGACGGCCTTCCGGAAATCAAGGGCCCGCAGCTGAACCGACTCATTGAACTCACCCGGCTTCACAACGTCGACATCCGCGTCCTGTCGGGTCTTCACCCGGCCATGACCGGGGCGTTCACCGTCCTCAGTCCAGACCCCGAACCGGACGACGAACTGTCGTTCGTATACATCGACGCGCTCGACGGTTGTCGATACGTCGAAGACGCGACCGTAGTATCCCGATACGTTGAAACGTTCGACATGATCTATCAGATGGCTGTATTGCTTGAGGAGTACCTGAGATGACGATCGCTTCGCCGTGGCGCAAGAGCAGCCGCAGCACCGGTGAAGGCGGGAACTGTGTAGAAGCCCGCAAGACCGAATCGTTCCAGATCCGCGACAGCAAGCTCGGCGACGCCTCCCCGACCCTGAGCATGGCCGCCGACGACTTCGCCGGCCTGCTCGCCTCGGTCACGCACAAGCCCTGAAGACAACGAAACGACCCGCCCGACGTCGTCGAGCGGACCATAGAATCAACCTCTCCACTAACGAATCGCTAACGAGGGCAACCGTCCCTGCCACAGCGATTAAATATGCCCTTGGCCTGTCATCACAGGTCAAGGGCATCCTTTCGCCTTGAAAAGAGTGGAGCTGAGGGGGTTCGAACCCCTGACCCCCACACTGCCAGTGTGGTGCGCTACCAGCTGCGCTACAGCCCCTTGTCAAAGACTGGACTAGTTTACATAGCCGTTGCGGGCGTGTCGGTAGGGGTGAGGACTAGGCGGTTGATTCGACAGCTGCTTAACTAGACGTATGTCGAATCAACCCGACGGCTGCGAGCCGTCCCTGGCAGCGGCTTCGCTGGACCCGGGCGAGGCGGCTGCGCGTGCTCGGCAGTTCAAGGCCTTGGGCGATCCGGTGCGGCTGCGGCTGTTGTCGATGATCGCCTCGGCGCACGGCGAGGTCTGCGTCTGCCAGCTGACCGGGGCGTTCGACGTGTCGCCGCAGACGATTTCCCATCACCTCAGGGTGCTGCGCGAAGCCGATCTGGTGAGCGCCGACCGACGCGGCACCTGGGTTTACTACCGGCCCGTCGTCGAGCGGCTGCGCGACCTGGCGGACGTTCTCGACATCTCCAGGGAGCTGGTCTGAGTGAGCGTGCCCAGACTGTCCACGCTCGACCGTTTCCTGCCGCTGTGGATCGGCGTCGCCATGTGCGGCGGGCTCGGGCTCGGCCGCGTCGTTCCGGGACTCGGGCGGGTGCTCGGCGCCGTCGAGATCGCCGAGATCTCGCTGCCGATCGCGTTCGGCCTGCTGGTGATGATGTACCCGGTGCT
>JBOGDN010000138.1:0-1851 GCA_050742995.1 Stackebrandtia sp.
GTCCCGGACCGGCGGCGGCCACCGCGCGCAGCGCCCCGCTCGGGTCGCCGCGCTCCAGCACCTCCGTCGAGTCCAGCCGCGCCGGATCGGCGTGCCTGTCGCCGGTGACCCCCGCGGTCCCGTCATCCACCCCTGGCATCAGGCCTTGTCCTCACTGCTCTCGGAAGACCGGGCCTCGCTCAACAGCAGCACCGGGATCCCGTCGTCGACTCGATAGATGCGACCGCACTGCGTGCACGTCAAGGTCTGCGCGTCCGCGTCGTAGTCCAGCGGCGCGTGATGGGCGTCCGGACACGCCAGCACCTCGAGCAAAGTAGCGTCAAGCGGCACGGCTTTCTCCCTTCGTTACCGGCGGATGTGGGCTAGGGCTTCGTCGCGCAGCTCCGCCATGCGCGCGGGCGTCGCCGCCTCGACGTTGAGCCGCAGCAGCGGCTCGGTGTTGGACGGCCGCAGGTTCAGCCACGCGCCGTCGGCGAAGTTCGCCGTCAGCCCGTCCATCGTCTCGATCTCGACGTCGTCGCGCGCGGCGTACGCCTCGGCGAGCTCGTCGAGCTTGGCCGACTGGTCGGCGACGGTCGTGTTGATCTCTCCGGAAGCCGTGTAGCGGTCGTAGGCGCTCACCAGCTCCGAAAGCGGCGTCTCGCCGCCGCCGAGCGCGGCGAGGACGTGCAGGGCGGCCAGCATGCCGGTGTCGGCCGACCAGAAGTCGCGGAAGTAATAGTGGGCGGAGTGCTCGCCGCCGAACACCGCGCCGGTGCGGGCCATCTCGGCCTTGATGTAGGAGTGGCCCACGCGGGTGCGCACCGCGACGCCGCCGTTTTCGGCGACGATCTCGGGGACCGACCGCGAGGTGATGAGGTTGTGGATGACGGTCGCGCCGGGGTGCTTGGCGAGCTCGGCCTCGGCGACCAGGGCGGTGATCGCGCTGGGAGACACCGCGTCGCCGCGCTCGTCGACGACGAAGCAGCGGTCGGCGTCGCCGTCGAAGGCCAGTCCGACGTCGGCGCCGGTCTCGACGACCTTTTTCTGCAGGTCGACGATGTTCGCCGGGTCGAGAGGGTTGGCCTCGTGGTTGGGGAAGCTTCCGTCCAGCTCGAAGTAAAGCGGGACGACGTCAAGCGGGAGCCCCGATTCCAGGACGGCGGGGACGGTGAGCCCGGCCATGCCGTTGCCGGCGTCCACCACCGCCTTCAGGCGGCGGCTGCCGGTCAGGTCGACCAGGCCGCGCAGATAAGCGGCGTACTCGTCGAGGAAGTCGCTTTCGGTCACCTCGCCGGGCCGGTCCGACGTCGGGGCGGGACGTCCGTCCAGGATGGCCTGGGCGGCGTCGCGGATGTCGGCGAGGCCGGTGTCGAGGCTGATGGGCCGCGCGCCGGACAGACACAGCTTGATTCCGTTATAGACGGACGGGTTGTGGCTGGCGGTGAACATGGCCCCGGCCATGTCGTGGCGGCCCGAAACGAAGTACATCTCGTCGGTGGAGCACAGTCCGGCGTCGACGACGGTGGCGCCGGCGGCGGCTGCCGCCTTGGCGAACGCCCGCGACAGCCCCGCTCCGGTCTCGCGCATGTCGCGAGCAACCACGAGTTTGTCGACTCCGGCGACGGTCGTGAAAGCCGCGCCGAAGGCCGCGGCCGCCCGCTCGTCCCACTGCTGCGGGACCAAGCCCCGGATGTCGTATGCCTTGACGATTTCGGCGAGATCAGGCGCCATGCGCTTCCCTTCGATGATGCTGCCCGCGGCCTGCGAGGACCGCCGCGTGCCTGCTCGCCGTGTGGTCGAGCAGAACAACTGCCCGACTGAGCTTATCCAACGCCTTTCGACCGAGCGTCAACCGCGGGAGGGCGGTTC
>JBOGDN010000139.1:0-2308 GCA_050742995.1 Stackebrandtia sp.
CGCCAGCTGCGTCGACCCGGGTCGAGCCGCGGCCGCGTAACGGGCGACGGTGAGCCCGCCGGCGCCCAGGTGCAGCGCCCGCAGCCGGCCGCCGGGGACGCCCGCGGCGTCGACGACCGAGCACAGCAGCCGGGCGTACATCATGTCGAGACGCAGCGGATCGCCGAGATCGACATAGGACTGGTCTACCCCGTCGACGAGCAGTCTCCACCCGGTGAGATTGCGGGGGTCGGGCAGCAGCTCGGCTTGGCCGAAGTCGACGGTCGCCGAGAGCTTGACGCGGTCGTCCCGACTGCCCATCCGGCGCTCCTTGCTCTCCTGCGACGACGTCGTCGGGCGCGGCGGCAGACGACGCGCCCGGCTCGTCGTCAGTACCGCGCGACGTGCTTTTGCGCCAACTGGTGCAGCTGCGCCCTGACCGGCTCGGTGAAGTCGGTCGGGACGTTGTTTTGCGCCGCGAAGCGCTGCACGGCTCCGTCGGGGGAGTTGACGACTCCGGCGGGGTTGTCGGCCTGCAAAATTATGTCTGTTGTGGAGGAGTTTGTCACGAAGGTGACGGTCAACTCCTTGAAGTGAGAGCTGAAGTCTCCCGACGCCCAGTAGCGGATCTCCTGGTGGACCGACAGCTCGGATCCGGTGATCGCCCCCTGTCGCATCCTCGCCCCCTGCAGCACGAACCCCGCCGCCTCCACGGCGCGCATCGCCTCGGCCTGCACCGGAAGCGGCTCGACGGTGAGCGGGTCCAGGTCGCCCTTGTCGCGGGCTTTGTCAAGGGCCAGTTCGGTGGCCACGCCCAGCCGCATGCCGATCAGGGGCCTGCTGGAGATCGCCGAGATCGGCGTCTCCCAGTGGGTGCGAATCTCGAACGGAACCGAATGGGAGGTGCGGGCGGGCAGCTGGAAGGTCCCGGACACCGGGAGGCGGTAGAAGCTCTGGGTTTCCCTGCGTTCGTCCTCCCGTCCCTCCTGCTCGACCAGAACGTTGAACTCCAGGGCGATCTCCTTGACCGCCTGGTCGACGTCGCCGCCGGTGAAGTTGACGTGGCCGCGCAGTTTTCCGCCGGGGTAGACGTAGGGGTCGGCCAGGATCGTCTCGACGGAGACTCCGGCGCCCATCACCCCCTTGATGATGCGAATCACCACGGGACGGTTCCTTTCTCGCAGGGGCAGACGTCGTCAAGACTAATGGGGGCCACAATGTTGCGAGGCGGGGCGGCGAGGAGTCGATCCAGCGCGAATTGACGTGCCCCGCTATCGTCGCTCGGGTGCGCGCGTCGCCGAAAAAGCAGACCGCGCACGCCGAACGAAAGGATGCACAGTGTCAAGACGTCGTTGCACTCAGTGGACTTCGCGCGTGCGACGACGTGAAGACGCCGCCTCGTGAGCGGGGCGTGGCTCGGAGTCGTCATCGCCTTCGGCGGCGCGTTCGGCTACGCGCTCGGCGCGGCGATTCAGCAACTCGACGCCGTCGAACTGGGGGCCACCTCGCGCCTGATGCGACGGCCCCGATGGTGGATCGGCGGCGCGATCAGCTTCACCGGCGCCTGCCTGCACGCGGTGGCGTTGAGCATGGCGCCGCTGACGATCATCCAGCCCATCAGCATGACGACGCTGGTGTACGCCGTGCCGCTGGCGGCGATGATGCACGGACGCAAGCCTCGCCGCGCTGAACTGCTGGGCACGCTCGCCGTGTCTGCCGGGCTCGCCGGATTGATGCTGATGGTGCCGGTGCATCACGTGACGCCGCGGCTGAGTCACGGCGCGGGCGTAGGCATGCTCGCCGCCGTCGGCCTGGTGATCGTCGTGAGCCAGCTGCTGGGGCGCCGCACGTCCGGACCGCGACGCGCCTTCTTCTTCGCCATCGGCGCCGGCGTGGCCACCGGAACGGTCTCCACGTTCGTGCGCCTCGTCGGCGGCGGAGTGCAGAACGACTTGACCCAGCTGCTGCACTGGTTCTCGCTGGTGATCCCGTCGACGCTGATCCTCGCGGTGATCTTGCTGCAGCGCTCGTACGCCGTGGGATGCTTCGGCATCGCCTACGCCACCGCCCAGACGGCCGACCCGATCGCGTCGGTGCTCGCCGGCGCCAGTCTCATGGGTGAGCCGCTGCCCGCGCAGCCGGCGCTTATCGCCCCGGCCCTGCTCTGCGGCGTCTTGATGGCCGCCGGCACCGTCGCCCTCGGCCGCAACGCTCCCGACAAGGCGCGCGCCGAGCGCGCCGTCGAGGAGCTGGAGGACATGCTGGCGAAAGCGCCGGAAACGGCGCGGTCGTCGCCTCGGTCGTAGCGGCGGCTCAGCCGCAGCAGCCC
>JBOGDN010000140.1:0-3261 GCA_050742995.1 Stackebrandtia sp.
GCTGAAGCCATTGGGGAGGAGGTTGGAGGCCCCCGCGCAGGGTGGGGGCCGGCCTTCAGGACGCCTTCGGCGCACTCACGGCAGGCGGCAGGCGCGTGCCGGCACGTGCCCCGGAAAGTCCCAAACCCCGGCGGAAGCTCGGGCGTGTCGCGCCGAAGGTCAGGCCTGGCGCAGCAGCGCCCCGTACAGCGTCAGCCCCGGGCCGAAGGCGCAGGCAAGCACCTCCCGAGGCGCGTCGCGGGCCAGGTCGCGCAGGATCATCAGCACCGTCGCCGACGAGCAGTTGCCGTGCCGCCGCAGCGTCTCCCGCGAAGTCTTCATGGCGGAGTCGTCCAGCCCCAGGGTCTTCTGCGCCACGTCGAGAATCCGCCGCCCGCCCGGGTGCACCGCCCACGCGTCCACGTCTTCGACCTCGAGATCGTGGCGGCTCAGCAGCCCGACGACCGTGTCGGGCAGATGCCGAGCCAGCACCAGCGGCACCCGTGACGACAGGCCCATCCGGAACCCGGTGTCCGTGACATGCCAGGTCATGGCCTGCGCGTGGCCGGTGTCGGTGCGGGAGACGACGTCGACGAGCTCCAGGCCGTCGGCGGCGTCGGGGGTCAGGACCACCGCGGCCGCCGCGTCGGAGAACAACGCGTGCGCCACGGTCTGCTCGGCGTCCAGCGGCCCCGGCTGCAGGTGCAGGCTGGTCAGCTCCACGCACAGCAGCGCGGCGGGGCGGCGGCTGACCCGGACGAAATCGGCGGCCGCGCGCAGCCCCGGAATCGCCGCGTAGCACCCCATGTGTCCGATGAAGACTCTCTGGGTGTCGACGGCGGCGCCAAGGCGGTCGGCGAGGGTGATGTCCAGGCCGGGCGTGGCGTATCCGGTGCACGAGACCACCGCAAGCAGCCCCAGCTGGCTCGCGGCCACGCCGGCGTCGTCCAGGGCCTGGCGCAGCGCCGCCTCGCCAAGCGGAATCGACTCGGTTTCATAGCGACGCATGCGCGCGGCCGTGCTCAGCCCCGCCACATCCTCCACGAGCGGGTTGACCACGCCGTGTCGCGTGTCCACGCCGGCGTTGCGGAAGATGCGCTCGGCGCGGTCGCCGCCGCCGGTGTGTTCGGCGAAGTAGCCCTCCCACAGGGTTTCCTGTTCCATCTGGGAAGGCACGGCGACGCCGTATCCGGAAAGGACTGCTTTCACCATCTCGGCCCCGCAACCGTGTCCGCGTAGGGATCTCCGCCCAGGACGCTGACTCCCAGCCAGTCGGCGCATACGTCCGAAGTGGCCGGCTGCATGGCGCCGCACCTGGCGTCGCGGAAAAGGCGTTCGAGCGGGTTGCCGCGCCGAATGGACGAAGCCCCGCACGCTTCCATCATGGATGCCGTTACCTCGGTGGCGGTGTCTCCCGCCAGCAGCTTCGCCCGCCACACCCATCGCGCCGCCTGCGGATCCTCCTCGTCGACGCGACGAGCGGCCTCGCGAAGCGTTGCGTAAGCGGCGGCCACGGCGGCGTCGGCGCGGCCGAGGCGGGACCGCACCGCCGGCACCCGCGACAGCCCGCGTTCGGAGACCTGGAGCGCGGCCGACTCGACCGCCGCCCTGGCCGTCCCGACGTACACCGCCGCGTAGGAGGCCACCATCCAATGCGGCGCCAGCTGCGCGGCGAGCAGCGTCACCCCCTCGACGCCGCCAACCAGGGCCGAACGCGGCGTCACCACGTCCAAGCGCAGGTCGTGGCTTCCGGTGGCGCGCATGCCAAGCGTGTCCCAGGTCTTTTCGACGTCGACGCCGGCGCCGGCCGGCACCAGGAACTGCGAGATCACTTCGGGGTCGTCGGCGCGCTTGGCCGCGGTCAGGTAGGCGTCGGCGTGCCCGGCGCCGGAGACGAAGGCCTTGGCGCCGGTGATCCGAAACCCGCCGTCGACGGGGACGTACGTGGTCGTCATCGCCGACAGCCGAGATCCCGCCCCGCGCTCGCTCATGGCCACCGCGTACAAGGCGCCGCCGACGGCGCCTTTCAGGATCTCGTCGCGACGGACGAAGTAGTCGTCGTCGGCCCCGAGCTCGGAGGCGACGTCGTCGGGCGTCTGCGCCAGCGCGCCGGTGACCGAGGCGTGCATGTTGAAGATCAATCCGGTGGCGCCGTTGCCGCGCCCCAGGTGGTAGGCGACCTCGATGTACTCGGCGAAAGACGCCTCGCGCCCGCCTAGCCGGCGCGGCGCCATGATTCCCATCAGTTCCGCCTCGCGCAGCAGCCTGAAGTCCTCGGCGGGGAACTCCCCTGCGGCGTCGGCTTCGCTTGCGCGCTCCCGCATTCCGGCAACCAGCCGGCGCACCTCACGCATCCTTGACTCCCTTTCCGGCGTACAAAATCGACGTCGACCGGGTCGGCACGATCGGCACGGACGTCCGCGCCGCCGCATCCGCGGACGCGCCGCCGCCGCGCCGCAGCACGCGACGCGTCAGCCAACGCAACAGGGGGATAGCCGCCGGGCGGACGCCCCACACCCTCAGTGTCACCCCGTGTGCGGCGCATTCCCTGAGAAGACCCTGAGGAGGCACGAAAAGCGACGGGTCGTGAAGACCGCGCGGCGCACCTCCGGGAACGCCCTCGCCGAGCGTCACGGCGACGAAGCGGCACAGCCGCGTGTCGGCGAGAGTGTCGACCACGAACGTCCCTCCTGGACGCAGCACGCGGCAGGCCTCGGCGACCGCGTCGCGCCAGTCCGGCACGTGCTCCAGGATTTCGCCGGCGACCACGACGTCGGCGCAGCCGTCGGCAAGCGGCAGCGCCGTCGCGTCGCCCTGGACGCCGAGCAGCCCGTGCTCGGCGGAGAGCGCGGCGTTGGCGCGTCTGATGTCAACTCCGATGTGGATATATCCGTTGACGTGCGGCCCGTTCGCGCCGCCCCCGCAGCCGACGTCGACCAGCACGGAGCGCTCGCGCGGCGGCGGGGGAATCAGCGCGGCGCGGGAGGCGGCGTGCCCGTGCAACACGGCGAACACGCCGTCGGGCTTCCACCACTCGGCGAGCAGATCGTCATATTGACGTGGATCGTTGCGTAGCCGCATTGAGCTCAACTGTAGCCACGGCGGTGTCCGTAAGCTGTGCGCGTGAAAACAGTCGTCCTGCTGCGCGCCGGCCACCCCGGGCCGGCCGCCGTGGTGACGTCGGTGTCGGCGGTGCTGGCCGTGGCCGCCGGGCGGCCGCCGTGGGAAGCGGCGGCCGTGGCGTCCGCGGTGCTTGCCGGGCAGCTGTCGATCGGCTGGTGC
>JBOGDN010000141.1:0-4156 GCA_050742995.1 Stackebrandtia sp.
CAGGAGGAGTTGCGCAAGCACGGCAACTTCGCTTCGCTGCGCGACTACGAGAAGGCGCGTGCCGCCGGCGCCCCGATCCCGGCCATGCCCAGCCTGCTGATCATCTGCGACGAGTTCTCCGAGCTGCTGACGGCCAAGCCCGACTTCATCGAGATGTTCGTCCAGATCGGCCGCGTGGGCCGGTCGCTCGGCGTGCACCTGCTTTTGGCGTCGCAGCGCCTTGAGGAAGGCAAACTGCGCGGCCTGGACACCCATCTGTCCTACCGCATCGGCCTGCGGACGTTCTCGGCCATCGAGTCGCGCACCGTGCTGGGCGTGTCCGACGCCTACGAGCTGCCGCGCGCCCCCGGCCACGGGTACATGCGTTTCGGCACCGAGCCGCTGACCCGGTTCAAGGCCTCCTACGTCTCCGGAGTCTACAAGCGCAGCGCCGCGGAGAAGGCCATCGCCGCTTCCGGCGGTCCCCAGGTGCGCGAGTACACCGCGGCCTTCGTGGCGCCGCCGCCCAGGCCGGAGCAGCCGGCCAAGGCGGTGGAAGTGGTCACGGACGACGACGACGCCGTCGGCGACTCGCTGCTTGACATCCTGGTCAGCAAGATGGAGGGCAAGGGTGCCCCGGCCCATCAGGTGTGGCTGCCGCCGCTCGACGTGCCCTCGACCATGGAAGAGCTCCTGCCGCTGCAGTCCACGGAGCAACGGGGTCTCAACACGGCCCGAGCCGACCAGCAGGGCGCGCTCCAGGTGCCGGTCGCGCTCGTGGACAAGCCCTACGAGCAGCGCCGCGACACCGAATGGCTCGACCTGTCGGGCGCGGCCGGGCACGTGGGCGTCGCCGGCGGAACCCAGTCCGGCAAGTCCACCGCGCTGCGCACCATCATCACGGGGCTGGCGCTGACCCACACGCCGCAGGAGGTGCAGATCTACTGCATCGACCTGGGAGGCGGCGCCTTGTCGACCGTCCGCGATCTGCCGCACGTGGGCGGCGTCTACCAGCGCCTGGACGCGGACGAATGCCGGCGCACCGCGGCCGAGGTGTTCACGATCCTTGCCGAGCGGGAGCAGCGCTTCGCCAGCCTCAGCGTCGACTCCATGCCCACCTACCGCAAAATGCGCGCCGACGGGCGGGTCAAGGACGATCCCTTCGGCGACGTGTTCCTCGTGGTCGACGGCTGGCACAACCTGCGCCAGGAGTTCGAGGACCTCGAAGCCAAGATCACCCAGATCGCCCAGCGCGGCCTTTCCTTCGGGGTTCACGTGATCGCGGCCTCGCCGAAGTGGGGCGACTTCCGCGCCAAGATCCGCGACGAACTCGGCAGCAAGGTGGAGCTGAAGATCGCCGACGCCTTCGACTCGATCGCGGGACGTCGCATCGCCGAGGCTGTCCCGGCCGGCCGGCCGGGACGCGGCATGACCAAGGGCGGCCTGCACCTGCTGACCGCGTTGCCGCGCATCGACGGCAAGCCCGACGGAGACAACCTGGTCGACGGCGTGCAGGACCTCGTCGCCAAGGTGAAGCGGGCGTGGAAGCACGCTCCGGCGCCGCGAGTCCGGCTGCTGCCGTCGCAGCTGCCCTACGAGAGCCTGCCGGTCAACGAGTACACCAACAAGTGGCACGTCCCGATCGGCATCGCCGAGTCCAACCTCAAGCCGGTGTATCTCGAACTCGATACGGACCCGCACTTCTTCTACCTGTCCGACGTGGAGACCGGCAAGAGCACCTTCCTGCGGCAGCTGATCAAGACGATCCTCACGCGCTGCGGCAAGCAGGAGGCGCAGTTCGTCCTGTTCGACTACCGCCGCAGCCTGCTCGGTCTCGTCCCCGAGGACCAGCTGGTGAAGCTGTGCTCCACCGCCGACCAGACCAAGGAGGCGGTGCAGTCCATCGTGCGGGTGACGAAGAACCGGCTTCCGCCGGACAACGTCACCCCGCAGCAGCTGATGGAGCGATCCTGGTGGTCGGGTCCGGACATATTCGCGATCATCGACGACTTCGACCTGGTCGGGTCGGGCATGACGAGCCCGCTGACGCCGATCGTCGAGATGATTCCCCAGGGCCGCGACATCGGTCTGCACGTGATCGCCGCACGCCGCATCGGCGGCTCGGGCCGCGACCTCAGCGGCAAGGTCCTGGGCACCATCAAAGACCTCGGCAGCCCCGCCTTCCAGGGATCCGGCTCGAAGAACGAGGGCCGTCTGCTCGGCGACATCAAACCTTCGAAGATGCCGCCGGGCCGGGGTTGGCTGATTACCCGCAAACACGGCGCCCGCAAGGTCCAGACCGCGTACCTGCCGCCGCAGTTCTAGCGATTCCGCGTCGCCCGCCCCGGGCGGGCGACGCGGGTAGACTCGGCGTTTTGCACCGCGTGAAACAGATGAGGTTAGCGATGGCTGTGCCCGGCGTCCACGGCGGCGCTCCGCGTGGTTCCGACGACCCTCTCGAGCCCGCCGAGGAAGAAGAGGAAGAGTTCGACCCTCTCGACCCCGACGCGCTCTGGACGCCTTCCCAGAAGGCGCTGCCCCCCGTGCTCGGACGGTACGACAAGGACACCGGCGAGCGCCTGATGCACTACAGCGACGACGTCATCCAAAACCCCAACAAGGACGAAGAGTTCGACTGGACCGACAGCGAAGGCACGTCCATCGACATCGGCTTTTAGCGCGTCGCACCCGTTTCGCGGCACCGCGTCCGACTGTGATCTTGCCGGTCGAGGCGGGGCGGAGTGTGCGCGGGCGCCGTAGGCTCGTACGCCGACGCGGCGCGTGCGCGCCGTCAACTCGCCGACGAAAGCAGCCATGTCCGCCACGCGCTTCGACCGCCGCCACACTGACGATCTGATCTCCTACGTGGCGGCGTCGCCGTCCCCGTACCACGCCGTCGACCAGGCCGCGACCCTGCTGCGGCAGGCCGGTTTCTCCGAGGTCGCCGAGACCGAGGAATGGGACGACCGCCCCGGCGGCCGCTACGTCGTGCGCGCGGGCTCGATCGTCGCCTGGCACGTGCCCGAGGGCGCGGCAGTCTCGGCCGGTTTCCGGATCTTCGGCTCGCACACCGACTCGCCGAACCTGCGCGTCAAGCCGCGGCCCGACACCGGGTCGGCCGGATGGCGGCAGATCGCCGTCGAGGTCTACGGCGGGGTGCCGCGCGACACCTGGTTGGACCGCGACCTTGGCCTTTCCGGGCGGCTGATCACGCGTGACGGCACGACGCGCCTGGTCATGGTCGACGAGCCGCTGCTGCGGGTTCCGCGGCTCGCCATCCACCTCGACCGGGAAGTCAACGACGGCCAGGTGCTCGACGCGCAGAATCACATGACCCCGATCTGGGGGCTCGGCGAGCCCGAGGAAGGCGAGCTGATCGAGTTCATTGCCGAGCGGGCGGGGCTGCCCGCCGCCGACGTCGCCGGCTGGGACCTGATGGCGCACGACGTGCAGCGCCCCGCCTACCTGGGCAGGGACGCCGAACTGCTGGCCTGCCCGCGTCTCGACAACCTGGTCTCGGTGCACGCCGGCGTCGCCGCGATGACGGAGGCCGCGCGGCGGCCGGGGGAGCGCGTGGCGATCATGGCCGCGTTCGACCACGAAGAATGCGGCAGCGACTCCTACAGCGGCGCCGGCGGGCCGTTCCTGGACACCGTGCTGCGACGTCTCCTGGCCGCGCGCGGCGCGAACACGCAGGACGTCGCTCGCGCGTTCGCCGACAGCATGGTCATGTCGAGCGACACCGGGCACTCCGTGCACCCCAACTACGTAGACCGCCACGAGCCGGGCCACCAGCCCGTCGCAGGCGGCGGGCCGATCCTGAAGGTCAACGTCAACCAGCGCTACGCCACCGACGGCGCCGGGCGGGCCGTTTTCGTCGCCGCGTGCGAGCGCGCCGGCGTGGAGTGGCAGTTCTACGTCAACCGCAACTCCATGCCGTGCGGCAGCACGATCGGCCCGATCACCGCCACGCGCCTCGGCGTTCTCACCGTCGACGTGGGCATCGCGTGCCTGTCGATGCACGCCTCCCGCGAACTGTGCAGCGCCGAAGACCCGCCTCGGCTGGCCTCCACCGCCGTCGAGTTCCTGACCGGCTGAACACGCCCTAAAGGCTTAGGGCGTGTTTGAGAGTCCCGTTTCCTGCTGCGCGTCCACCAGGCGGCGCCTCGCGGCGTTG
>JBOGDN010000142.1:0-8707 GCA_050742995.1 Stackebrandtia sp.
GCCATGCATCCCCCTGGAACGGCCGCCCACTTGCACGCCGCCGGTCTTACGCACATGTTCTATGTCGTGTGCGGATTTACCGCACACGACATAGGCTGTAGCGGGTGAACCCCAATTACGGCCCCCGCAGCCGCCGCGAGGAGATCCTCGAGCTGGCGGTGGAGCTGTTCGCCGCCCGCGGATACCACGGCGTGTCCATGGACGACATCGGCGCTCGAGCTCACATCACCGGCCCCGCGCTGTACCACCACTTCAAAGGCGGCAAGGAGGCCATGCTCGCCGAGGCGCTCAACCCGGTCAGCAGACGGCTCCTGGAAGGCGGACGCAAACACGCCGCCGAGCATCGCGACGACCCGCGCGCGGCCGTCGCCGCGCTCGTGGAGTTCCACGTCGACTTCGCCTTGACCTCACCGGCCGTCATCGCGCTCCAGCTGCACGAGCTCGACCGTCTCCCCGAGGAACCGCGCCGAGAGATACGCCGGCTGCAGCGCGCCTACGTCGAGGAATGGGTGACGGTGCTGCGGCAGCTGCGGCCCGAGCTGAGCGACGAGGCGGCCCGCGTGCTGGCGCACGCCGGCTTCGGCCTGATGAACTCCACGCCGTTCTTGCGGCGGGAGACCCCGACCGACCGCGCCGAGACCGCCCGGATCCTCACCGAGGCGGCGCTGTCCGCCCTCGACCCGACATACGACCGGATCCGCTGAGAGCTCTCCCGCACCCGTCCTCACGGGCGGAATCCACGGCGTGAGCCGCGGTTAGGCTCAAGGCATGATCTCCAGCCTTCTGATCGCCAACCGCGGCGAGATCGCGCGGCGCATCGTCCGCACCGCGCGCGACATGGGAATCCGCACCGTCGCCGTCTACTCCGAAGCCGACGCCGGCCTGCCGCACGCCGCCGAAGCCGACGAGGCCGTGCTGCTCGGCCCCGCCGAGCCGACGTCGTCCTACCTCGACGTCGACGCCGTCCTGAACGCCGCAAAGCGCACCGGCGCGCAGGCGATACACCCCGGATACGGATTCCTCTCCGAAAAGGCGGAGTTCGCCCGCGCCGTCGTCGACGCGGGCCTGATCTGGGTCGGCCCCGGCCCCGACGCGATCGAAGCCATGGGCGACAAGATCAACGCCCGCAACCTCATGGCCGCACACGGCGTCCCCGTGGCGCCGGGCGGGCAGGACCCGGTCGCCGACGCCCCCGCCGCGCTCGCCGTGGCCGAGCGGATCGGCTACCCGGTGATGGTCAAGGCGGCCGCCGGCGGAGGCGGCATGGGCATGGCGACGGCCGACGACGCCGAGGCGCTCGCCGCGCAGGCCGAGAAGATCCACGGCTTCGCGTCCCGGCTCTTCGGCTCCGGCGATCTGCTCATCGAGCGCTACTTCCCCCGAGTGCGCCACATAGAGATGCAGATCCTCGGCCTCGCCGACGGACGCGTCCTCACGCTGGGCGAGCGCGAATGCTCGGTGCAGCGTCGGCATCAGAAACTGGTGGAGGAGACGCCGTCCCCGGCCGTGGACGCCGCGCTGCGGCAGCGGCTGGCCGAGGCCTCCCGCCGCGCCGGCGAAGCCGTCGGCTACCGCGGCGCCGGGACGGTCGAGTACCTGCTCGACGCCGAGACCGGCGACTTCTTCTTCCTGGAGATGAACACCCGCCTGCAAGTCGAACACCCGATCACCGAGGCGGTGTACGGCGTCGACCTGGTGGCGGCCCAGCTGCGAGTCGCCGCGGGCGTCGACCCCGGCGTCGACGACGCCGCGCCGTCCGGGCACGCCGTGGAGCTGCGCGTCAACGCCGAAGACCCCAAGCGCTTCCTGCCGGGGCCCGGAACCATCACGGCCTGGGAGGAGCCGACCGGCGAAGGGGTGCGCGTCGACTCCGGCTACAAGTTGGGGGACACCGTCCCCCGCTACTACGACTCGCTGATGGCCAAGGTCGTCGTGCACGGCGCCGACCGCGACGAGGCGCTCGCCCGGGCCCGCCGCGCCGTCGCCGGCTTCGACGTCGCCGGCCCCAAGTCGAACCTGCCGTTCCACGCCGAGGTGCTCGACGAGCCGGAGTTCGTCTCCGGGAACTACGACACCGGAATCGTGGGGAGAATGCGATGAAACAGCTGCCGAAGTCCGTGTCGATCCGCGAGGTCGGTCCGCGCGACGGACTCCAAAACGAAGATCCCGTCCCGGTCGCCGACAAGGTGCGCCTGATCGACGCGCTTTCGCGTACTGGACTTTCCCGCGTCGAAGCCGTCAGCTTCGTCCACCCCAAGGCCATACCGCAGATGGCCGACGCGGACGAGGTGTGGGCGGCGGTCGACCGCGCGCCTTCGGTGCGCTACTCGGCGCTGGCGCCCAACTTGAAGGGCGCCAGGCGCGCGCTCGACGCCGGGTTCGCCGAGATCGAGGTGGTGGTGTCGGCGTCCGACACGCACAACCGCAAGAACATCCGCCGCGGCACAGACGAGTCGCTCGACGAGATCTCCGAGCTGATCGAGACGCTGCACGCCGAGGGGGCGTCGGCGGAGGTCATCGTCTCCACCAGCTTCGGCTGCCCCTACGAAGGCGACGTGCCCGTCGCGCGCGTGGCCGGAATCGTCGACAGGGTCCTGGCCGACGGCGCCGACCGCATCGCCTTCGGCGACACCACCGGCATGGCCACGCCGCGTCGCGTCGCCGAGCTGCTCGACGTCGTGCTCGGCGACCACCCGGACACCCCGCTGCTGCTGCACTTCCACAACACCCGCGGCACGGCGCTGGCCAACGTGACGACCGCCCTCGACTACGGCGTCGTCGAGTTCGACGCCAGCGTCGCGGGACTTGGAGGCTGCCCCTACGCGCCCGGCGCCAGCGGCAACCTGGCCACCGAGGAGCTGGTGCACATGCTGCACGACATGGGCGTCGAGACCGGCGTCGACCTGGACGCGCTGCTCGAGGTCGCCGCGTTCGCGGAGAAGCTGATGGGACGCGAGCTGCCAAGCGGCGTCCTGCGCGCCGGCCCGCGCACCCGGCTCACCCCGTCAGACTAAGGGGCTTGAGAGAGCCGCGCGTATCCCCAGTTCCCGCCGCCGCACGCCTTCAAAGGACTCACGGACGGTAGCGGCATCGTGTCAAAATGACCCGATTGTGCCGGCCTGAGGGAAGAGTGAAAAAAATCGACAAAAGCCGTAACCCCTCCGTATGTGACGCCGTTACCCAATGTGGTTGACGCGAACGCGACGCCGAACCGGCTATGCCGGTCGAACGTCGGCCCGCAGCGCCGGCAGACACGACAGAGCACCGCAGATGTGTGGGGGGAACCGTGAACTTGCGCCGCTTGAAGCCACGCGACGGTCGTCGCGTTGTTTCTTGGCGCGCGGTCGCGTCCTCCCGCATGACATATCGCGCGGTGATCCTGTCGGGGTTCGCAGGAGCCGCATGGCTGGCCGGAATGGCCTCCGCGCAAGCCGAACCGATCGCCGGCCCCGAGTCTGAAACCGAGGCCGAGTCTTCACTTTCGCCTGTTGCGACGTCGCTGATCGACGCCGTGGCTTCCGAGACAGAGCAGGCCGCGCTGTCTCCAGCCAGCCAGCTGGAGTCGGCCACAGCCGAGATCCTGGACGTTCCAGGCGAATTGACGAACTCGGCGTCGAGCGACGACGCCGTGCCGGCGAAACCAGTCGTCGACAACACGACGCTCTTCGCGCCGCTGCAAAGCGGCGAGTATCGCAACGAGACGGTGGACGAGTTCATGACGCCGCGGCCCAGCGGCGGCAATCCCTCCACACCGACGTCCGAGCCGGATTCCGTGCTCGGGCAGGCTCAACCGATCGCAGACCCGTTGTTTGATGTGACCGCTCCCGCGACCGCGCCGCTGTACGCGGCGGCGCAACCGGTCGCCGGGGACCTGGATGCCGTCACCTTCCCAGTGACCGGCACGTTGTCCGAGCTGACGCGGCCTGTCGCCGCCGCGGCCGTCCCGGTCAGCGCCACATTCGCCAAGGCGGCCACGCCGCTCGCCGCAGTTGATCCCGGGATCGGCACGCGGCTGCTGGCGCCGACGCCCGACGGGTCGGCTCTCGGGTACGCCAATCCAATTGCGAAAGCTGTCGACGACTTGTTCGCGCCGCTGCCAGGCGGCGTGAATCGCAACGACGCTCACCATCAGTCGGTCGGCAGTTCCGCCGAACCCGGCCGCGCGAGCGTCGAAGGCACAACCAAGTCGAGTGCGAGCGAGACTTCCGGCTCCGCGATCTGGTCGCTTGATCGCAGCGGCCCTCACCCGTTCTCGACGCCGACGCGGCCCGACGCCTTCGGGCTGGCCGTCACCGGCGGCGGCTCCCACGGCACAAGCCTTGCCGGAGCGTCGTCGCACGACAGCGGGGCCGGGCTCATGTGGCCTGTCCACGCTGGAAGTAGCACGGAGGTGTCCCGTGTTACGCCCATGACGGCGGCAAAAGGTCAACTTCCAGATCATGTGGAAGACCCCGCCGTCTCCCCCGATTAATCGGTAACCGCCCGCGCGGGTGTTGTCGCGCCTCCAGCGCGACCCGCGGGTCCCGGGCTGCTGCTCAAAGCAGCGCGAAGCAGGCCAGTCGGCGGTTACCTGACAGCGCGCGGAACCGCGCGTGCCGCAGACCTGATTCGAAAACCCCGGACTGAGAAATCGGAACAGCTCAACGGTCCGCTTCGCCCCAATCCAGGGGGAGGCAGATCTTCCAAAAGGCACAGATCGTCGGTTGGTCCACAACCTCGCGGTCACCGTGTCACACCACGTAAAAACACCACGCAATTAATTAGAGAGGTAACACCAAAGATGTCCAAGCGCATTATGCGTAAGGCCACGGTCGCCGGGGCCGTCGCCGCCGGTGCGGTCCTGGCGTTCGGAAGCTCCGCTGCCTACGCCGACTCGATGACTTCGGTCAACAACTACGGCTCGGGGACCGGCAACCAGTCCTCCACGCCGGTGCAGGTGCCCGTCGACGTCTGCGGCAACTCCGCCGCCGGCATCGGCATGGCCAGCGCTTACTGCGACGGCGGCACGAGCGCGTCGCTGGACTCGAAGGCCATCGGCTCGATGACCTCCGCCGACAACAACGGCTTCGCCAACGGCAACCAGGTGCAGGCCCCGACGCAGGCGCCCATCACCGCCTGCGGCAACGCCGTCGCCGCGCTCGGCGCCGCCGACGCCGGCTGCACCGGCGGTGCGGACGCCTACATCGGCAAGGCGAGCCACGAGGGCGCCGTCACCGAGAGCGCTGTCACCGAGGGCGGCTCCGGCGACATGACCGCGGTGGGCAACTACATGTCCACCACCGGCAACCAGGTCAAGAGCGGCTGGCAGTCGCCTCTCGACACGTCCGGCAACGCCGCTTCGCACCTCGGCTACGCGTCGGCGGGCAGCGACGGCGGAGTCAGCGCCAAGATGGGCAAGTCGCCGAGCATGACCGCGACTGACAACAACGGGTTCGCCAACGCCAACCAGGTTTACGCGCCCATCCAGACTCCGGTCAGCTTCTGCGGCAACTCGGCCACCGCCATCGGTGCGGCCGACGCCGGATGCACCGGCGGCGCGGACGCCAAGATCAGCGGCTAAGGCCGGCCACGGCGACGACGCGGGGGCGTCGGCCGACAGTGTTTTGGTCGGCGGCCTGCTGGGCTAGTCCGTGAGGTGAGACGAGGTTGGGCGCCGATTGGCGCAAGCCGACGGCGCCCAACCCGTCCCGCCCCCAAGTCGCCCAGAACCCCCCGGTGTCTAGCCGGGTGATCAAAGAACACATTCAGAATCTGAGGAAGGTAATCACTCAATGACGAAAACGTGGGCCCGTCGGTCCGTACAGGCGGGTGCGATCGCCGCGGGCTTCCTGCTCTTCTCCGGGGGAGCCGCGCAGGCGAACGACGTCGTCAGCACCGACAACTACCTGTCCGGCAACGGCAACCAGGTGGTCTCCCCCGTGCAGTCGCCGGTGGACGTGTGCGGCAACTCGGCCGCTTCTAGCGGCTACGCAGGCGCCTGGTGCGACGGCGGCGCGTCCGCCAAGACCGGAGGCGCGGCCAACCTCGTCTCGACCGACAACAACGGGTTCGCCAACGGCAACCAGGTGTACGCACCCGTCCAGACTCCGATCGACGTCTGCGGCAACGCCGCTGCGTTGGTCGGTGCGGCCGACGCCGGCTGCACCGGAGGAGCGGACGCCAAGATCTCCGAGTCGGCGCCCGCCAAGTCCCACGAGCACGGGGCTCTTACGTCGACCAACAACTACGGCGCCCTCACCGGCAACCAGGTGTACGCGCCGATCCAGGTGCCGGTCAACGTCTGCGGCAACTCCGTCGCGGCCTTCGGTGCGGCCGACGCCTCGTGCGCCGGCGGCGCGCAGGCGCGGCAGAACGACGGCTCGGCCGACATGGTCTCCTCTGACAACGTCGGACTCGCCAACGGCAACCAGGTCGTCATGCCGGTGCAGGTGCCGGTGAACGTGTGCGGCAACTCCGCCGCCCTGTTCGGCACCGCCAGCGCTTCTTGCGACGGCGGCGCCACGGCCAAGACCGGCCACCACTCGGGCTCGCACGAGGCCGGGAAGCGCGTCGAGTCCGTGCCGGACGTGGGCGGCCTCGCCGGCAGCCTGCCGACCGACAGCATCCCGCTGGACACGGCCACCGGCGCTGTGGGCACGCTGCCCACCGGCAACCTGCCCGCGGTCGACACCGTCAGCGGCCTTGCCGGCGACGGACTGCCGACCGACGCCGTGACCGGCGGCCTGCCGACTGGCGCCCTGACCGGCGCCGAGTCCCTGCCGACGGACGCGCTGACCGGGGGCGGCCTGCCCACCGACAGCCTCACCGGCGGTGGACTTCCCACTGACGCGCTGACCGGCGGCGGCCTGCCGACGGACGCGCTGACCGGCGGTGGACTGCCGACCGACGCCCTCACCGGCGGCGCGGCGCCTGCCGACGCCGACGTGGACGTGCAGCCCGCTGCCGCGGAGGAGCACGGCGCGGCTGGCGGCGGCCTCACCACCACCGGCAACATCGGAGCGGGCACCGGCAACCAGCTGGTCATCCCGATCCAGGTGCCCGTCAACGTTGACGGCAACGCCGCAGCCGCGGTGGGAGCGGCCACCGCCTCCAGCCAGGGCGGCGCTGACGCCCGGATGTAAGGGCGACAGTCACCGGAGCTCTTGCGCCTTTACGGGCGCGGAGTTCGCAACGACAGACAGTCGAAACCCGAAAAGCGGCTTCTCCTCATCGGGGAGGCCGCTTTTCGGGTTTCGTGTTGTCACAGGTCACGGCTACCGTCGGCGGCGACACGATGTCTTGGTCCTTCAGTTGTGTTAAGAGCTCGTCAGGTAGTCTTGCCAGGTTGCCCGCACCCCCTGTGGCGCGGGCGGCGCACCGTAAGACCCTCCTGCCGCGGAAGTACCGCGGCCGCTTCGAGACCAGAGGAGGTGGAGAAGTCTTGCGTCATTACGAAGTCATGGTGATTCTCGATCCTGAGCTGGAAGAGCGTCAGGTCACTCCGTCGCTTGAGAAATTCCTGAACGTGATTCGGGAATCCGGCGGCGCCGTCGAGAACCTTGATGTGTGGGGCCGCCGCCGGCTCGCCTACGAGATCGACAAGAAGAGCGAAGGTATCTACGCCGTCGCCGATTTGCAGTCGGAGCCTGCTGCCGTCGCCGAAATGGAACGGCAGATGCGGCTGTCGGAGTCGGTTATGCGGACCAAGGTGCTGCGTCCGGAGCTGCGCTGACGCGCCGTTTCGACCGTGGGTGTGCGCGGGCGGCGACGCCTGCGTCAGCACCCTCCAGTCCGTACATTTCTGCGACCTGTAAGGAGAGGTCATGGCAGGAGAAACCGTCATAACGGTCGTCGGCAACCTGACCGACGACCCCGAACTGCGCTACACCCCGTCGGGAGCGGCCGTCGCGAAGTTCCGGGTCGCGTCGACTCCGCGGACGTTCGACAAGTCGACCAACGAGTGGCGTGACGGCGAGGCGCTGTTCCTCAGCTGCAGCGCCTGGCGTCAGATGGCCGAGAACGTCGCCGAGTCCCTCTCGCGGGGAACGCGAGTCGTCGTACAAGGGCGGCTGCGGCAGCGGTCTTACGAGACCCGCGAAGGCGAGAAGCGCACCGTCATCGAGCTGGAAGTCGACGAGATCGGTCCGTCCTTGAAGTTCGCCACCGCGAAGGTGCAGCGCGCGTCTCGCGGCGGAGGCGGAGGCGGGGGGCAGTCCGGAGGCGGCATGCCCGCCGACGATCCCTGGGCCAGCGCCACGCCGGCAGGCGGCGGCGCCAAGCGCGGCGGCTTCGACGACGAACCTCCCTTCTAACTCACCACGCTCTGAAGTGAAAGCCCTCGGCTTTCTCGCATAGGCACCTCGAAAGGCAACACGCATATGGCAGCCAAGACTGCTCCGGTTCGCAAGCCGAAAAAGAAGGCGAACCCCCTCGACAAAGAGGGAATTAAGTACATCGATTTCAAGGACACCGCGTTGCTGCGGAAGTTCATCTCTGACCGCGGCAAGATCCGCGCCCGCCGGGTGACCGGCGTTTCCGCCCAGCAGCAGCGGCAGATCGCTCGCGCGGTGAAGAACGCGCGCGAGATGGCTCTGCTGCCGTACACCAGCCAGACCCGCTAAGGAGGATCGGCGCACATGAAGAAGATCATCCTGAAGCAAGAGGTCACGGGCCTGGGGTCGCCGGGCGACGTCGTCGAGGTCAGGGACGGCTACGCCCGCAACTACCT
>JBOGDN010000143.1:0-1930 GCA_050742995.1 Stackebrandtia sp.
GCGGTGGACCTGGTCAACGACATCACGGCGTTCAGCGACAAGTTCGGACGGTCGATAGAGCTTCACGACGAGATCGACAGATTCACCAACAACGACAAGTACGGCGAAGGATCCGCGCACCGCATCCAGGCGCAGGCCGACAAGCACAATGGAGGCGGCAGGTTCGACCCCCGCTTCACCTTGGGAATTCCCAAGAACGTGATCAACGAGGCGTACCGCATCCTGTGCGCCCGAATGAAATATCTCTCCATAGCCTGGCAGGCCGCGGTCGACACGACGGCCGAGGTCGAGTTGCTTCCCGAGGGGGGAAACAAGGCGGCCGAGATCGGCCAGTCCGAGACCGACCCCGTTGTGGAGCAGAGTTGGTCGACCGCCTCCGGCGCCGGTGCACACGGCGCCGGAGGCGGCGGTGCAGGAGGCGGATCCGGAGGCGGTGCTGGCGCATCCGGGTCCGCCTCGACCGGCGGCGCGTCCGCCGTCCCCGCACTCGACCTGGAGAATGCCGCCGACCCGACAGGGGATCAAGGCGGCCCGCTTCCCAAAGAGCTGCTTGAGATCGACGGCTCGGACGAGTTCGCCGAGTCTGTCCGCGCCGAGCTGGACTCGATCGCGCTCACGCCGCAAGGCCGCGAGCTGCTCGACGAGCTGACCGTGCGGCTGGACGCGGTCCCCGAGCACGAAGGCGGTCCGGCGTTGCTTGAGTTCGCCGAATCGACCGACGGCGACGCCTCGCACTCGCTGCTCGACGACGCCGACGGCAAGTGCCTGGTGGTGAGGATCCCGGCCGACGAGCTCGGCGGCCCCGCATCCGAGTCTGAACTGGAGTTTCAGCTGCGTGAGGCGCTGAACCTCCTCGAACCGGCGAAGGAAGAGGTGTGATGTCTGAAGTACAGGTAGACCGGGTGTGGCTGCAGGCGTTCGTCGACTGGTGCGAACGCGAGACGCGCGGGCACGCCGAGTGGAGCCCGCAGGTGTTGGCGGACTACACCGGCGCCGCCGACGCCGCCCCGGGTCGCTCGTTCGGCGGCGTGAAGGTGCCCGTCGGCGTGGACGGCGCCCGAAGCCACTCCGGCGTCCGGGCCGGGGAGATCTTCGCCGAGCGCGCCGCCGAATGCGCGCAGGCCCACGTGACCGTTTTCGAGGCCCTCAACGCCCTCGGCGAGATCGCCAGGCTCGCCCTGGCCGAGATGGGCGAAGTGGACGCCATCTCCGCGCAGCGGCTCGACGAGCTGACGCGCGAGCTATACCCCGGTTCGTCCGCCGAAGCCGACGGCTGACCTCAAGGAGTCGCAAACCCTATGTCCAGCACTGAATTCGACGACGTCGACGTGACCGAGCTGCACCGAGCCTCCGGCTGTGACGTCGACAACCTCCCGCACCTGCAACTCCAGTCCACAAGCGGCTGGCGGCTGTGCCACGCGCAGGACGTCAAGAAGACCCAGCTGGACGAGCGGCACAGCGCCGTGGCCGGCGCCGACGTGCTCGTGGGCCGCTTCGGCGACGCGTTCGGCGGCGAGCTCGGCAAGCTTCTGGCCTATATGGATACAGTCGGCGGCGTCACCTTCGCGCACAGCCAGGCGCTGCGTCGCGTCGAAACGCGCGTCGGAGAAGTCCAGAAAAGCCTCGACGAACATCACCGCAAACATCGCGACGCGGGCGACGACGACGAACGCGAAGAGATCAACCGCCAGGCGCGACAGGACTATCAGGCGGCCGTCGACCTGTACTTGGAAGAGGCGACGACTCTGCAGCAGGCCCCCGAATACGACGGCGCTCGCAAACCGATTTCTCCCGACCAAGGCCAGCCCGCGTGGCAGCCCCGCCAAGACGCCGCGGGCGGTCCCCTGACCGACGCCGGTCCCGCCGCCGCGAGACCGGACGCCGCCGTCGCGTCAAGCGCCGGACCGCAGCTGCAAAGCCTCGGCACGCC
>JBOGDN010000144.1:0-12594 GCA_050742995.1 Stackebrandtia sp.
TAGTCGCGGCCGGCGCGGCCGCGCTGCTCGCCGCGAGCCTGGCCGCGGCCGGACCGACGAATCCGGCCGCGGCGTCGCCTCCCGCCGACCGCCAGGCCGAGTTCGCCGCGGCCGCCGCCGAGTTCGGCGTTCCCGAGTCCGTGCTGCTGGGCGTCTCCTACATGGAGTCGCGATGGCGCGACCACGCCGGCGAACACAGCGTCAGCGGCGGCTACGGCCCGATGCACCTCACCGACGTCGCGTTCGCGACCGAGGAGGGGGGTCACGGCCACGGCGCCGAGGACAGGCGCGGCGACGCCGCGCGTCCCATGGACGTCGCCGAGTCGACGAGCCCGGCTCCTGTGGACGAAGCCTCGCTGCAGACGCTTGACGCCGCCTCCGAGCTGACAGGCGCCGACGCCGAGACCCTCAAGACCGATCCGGCGGAGAACATCCGCGGCGGCGCGGCCCTGCTTGCCGGCTACGCCGAGCGGCTCGGCGCCGGCGGCGACGACCCGGCCGACTGGTACGGCGCGGTCGCGCGCTACTCCGGCGCCGCCGACGAGGCCTCGGCGGCCCGCTTCGCCGACGAGGTGTACGCCGTCCTCGACTCCGGCGCCGAAGCCGAGACCGACGACGGCGCGGTGTCCCTGCCCGCCGTCTCCGCGGCGCCCCGCCGGGAGCAGCTGAGCGAACTCGGCCTGCGCGAGGCCGGCGGCGGCAAGACCGACTGCCCGAAGTCGCTTGGATGCGAGTGGATCCCGGCGCCGTACGAGCAGTACGGCCCCGAGCCCGGCGACTACGGCAACCACGACCAGGCCGACCGTCCTGACGACATGGACGTCGACTACATCGTCATCCACGACACCGAGACGCCCTACGACGACACGATCGACCTGGTGCAGGACCCGGAGTACGTCAGCTGGCAGTACACGCTGCGCTCCTCCGACGGGCACGTCGCCCAGCACGTCAAGCCCGAGGACGTGGCCTGGCATGCCGGCAACTGGTCGGTCAACATGCGCTCCATCGGTCTGGAGCACGAGGGCTACGCCGCCGACGGCTCCTGGTACACCGAGGCGATGTACCGCTCCTCGGCGCACCTGGTGCGGTACCTGACCGACCGCTTCGACATCCCTCTCGACCGCGAGCACATCATCGGACACGACAACGTCCCCGGCGTCAGCCCCGACAAGATCGCCGACATGCACTGGGACCCGGGCCCGTACTGGGACTGGTCGCATTACTTCGACCTGCTCGAGGCGCCGCTCGAGCCGGCGAAGCGGCCCACCGGAATCGTCCAGGTCGCGCCCGACTACGAGACCAACCGTCCGGAGATGATCGGCTGCGACGCCGACAAGCCCGAGGAGCCGTGCCCGTCGCGTCCCTCGTCGACGGTGTTCCTGTACAGCGAGCCGGACTTCGAATCCGACCTGCTCGTCGACGTCGGCATCGACCCCGAGGGCGATCCGGCGACCAACCGGGTCAATGACCTGGGAAGTCGCGCCGGAACCGGCGAGAAGTTCGCCGTGGCCGACGTCAGCGGCGAGTGGACCGCTGTGTGGTATCTCGGCCAGAAGGGATGGATCTACAACCCGTCCGACGCGCCGAGTCTGATCCCGGTCAAGGCCGACACTGCCGTGGTGCTCTCCAAGGACACCCCGGTGTACGGCGTGGCCTACCCCGAGGACGCGGCCTACGACGGCACCGGCGTGCCGGCGCAGGAGATCGTCCCGCTGCCGTACACGCTGGACGTCGGGCAGCGCTACGTGATCGGCCAGGAACTGCGGTCGCAGTACTACTGGGCCAAGGAGTTCGAAGAGCCCGGAATCCTCGTGGAGGGCGAGCGTCGATACTTCCAGATCCAGCTCGGCAACCGCGTGATGTACGTCGACGTCGACGACGTCCTCCAGCTGTGAGCTGGCGGCTCCGGGCCGTCTGCCCTCAGTGCAGCGGCCCGGTGCCGAAGACCACGCTGTCGGCCGACGACTCCAGATCGAGCCCGCGGTCGAGCATGAACGTCATCGGGTCGACCGGCGCTCCGTACTCGTGCACTTCGAAGTGGACGTGGGCGCCGAAGGAGTTGCCGGTGTTTCCGACCGCGGCGATGTAGTCGCCGGAGGAGACGACGTCGCCCACCTGCACTCCCAGCTCGGAGTTGTGCGCGTAGTACGTCTGCACCCCGTCGCCGTGGTCGATGACGACGAGCTGTCCGAAGCCGCCGTTCCACCCGGCCTCGACCACCTCGCCCGGATAGGCGGCGTACACCGGCGTGCCGGCCGGCGCGGCGAAGTCGACGCCTTCGTGGGGCATGCCCCAGCGCGTCCCGAATCCCGAGGTCAAGTCGTAGACGTCGAGCGGAGGTCGCCAGTACGCCTCCGCCGGCTGCTCGGTGATGGGGCTGTCGGCGTCCTCGGCCCGATCCGCGTCGCGGCCGCCGTGGTCGGAGACGGACGCCTGGGCGCCGGAGTCGTCGCGGTCGAAGCCGCCGAAGGCGAACTCCTCGCCGTGCATCGCCACGGCTGGGGCCGTGTCGGAGTCGTCGGGCGACTCCGAGGGCAGCGCCACGGCGCTGCCGAAGGCGACGGCCCCGGCGCCGACGACGGCCGCGCCCACCACGACGGCGTAGCGGCCGTGCGGCGAAACCGGCACGACGGACGGGGCGCGGTGTTTGCCGCGATGACCTCGCGTCGCGCGGTGGGTTCCGGCGCGGGGAGTCGAACTCGACCCCCCGAGGTCTACGTGAGCGCCGCTCAAGTGGTCCTCCAGGTCGGTGGACATAACGCGACGGCGCGACGCTCGGGCCGCGGAGGGGGTGCTCCGTCAGTCGGTCGCGGCCGCGACGCGTTCGCGTGCACGCGAGCCGAAAGACACCGTATCCGAATCGTCACGCCGACGGTCGAGGGGTAGGGATTTTCGGCGGCCACCTGCCAATACGCTTTCCTAAACGTTCGTGTCGGGGTCCAACGTGACCACCTTTCGGACACGATCCCCCACCTAAACGGACTACCTGGGCGTATGCGCGGTTTATCGGCCGCTGGAACTGTGGCACTATGTCACCCACACCCCTTGAGCGTAAGGCTTGGCATCCGAATAAAGGAGCCCTAGAAATGAAGGTTCCCAAGAGGCTACGAAGGGCAATCGCCGTCGCGTTGGCGGTCTTGGCCGTGGCCGCGGGCTTCGCCGTCTTCAACGCCGCGGCCCAGGCCGACGAGCCGCCAGTCGTCAATCACAACAACAATCCCACAGAAGACGACGACTGGGGTTAACGCGGCAGTCGCGAACCCGTGAACGCACAGGGAGAGTCGCTTGGACAAGTCCGGCTGGCGCTCACGCCCCTGGTCATTCTGGGCGGCGTGGGGCATAACGGCTGGTCTTGCCGTATTCGCGGCTCTCCTGACTTATGCGGCATGGCTGGCGAAACCGGTCCAGCCTTCATGGGCGATCCTCATCGTTCTCGGCGTTCTTCACGTCGGGGTGCTCAGCCTTCCGCTCAAGCTCGAGGTGCGGCGTCAGGCGATTTTGAACACGCCGGGGGAACTGCCCTTTGTCTTGGCGCTGTTTTATCTTCCGCCCTTTTGGGTGATTATGGCCCGGGTCGTCGCCGCGGCGGCCGTTTACCTCTTTCGGTGGTTTACCGGACAAACCGACGCCCTTAAAGCCACGTTCAACGTCGTCAACTACGGCGTGGCCATGCCGATCGCCGTCCTGCTGGTGCACGTGATCGGACTCGGCGCCGCCGACGAGGTCGGCACGTGGACGACGTTGCTGCTCGGCGTATTGGTGTACCACCTGACCACCAAGCTGTTCCTCATGACGGTCATCACCGTCACGCAGGGCCGCAGCGGCCTGGACGCGCTGGTGCAGAGCACGTGGTCGACGACGGTCATCACCGGCGTGAACGCCATCCTGGGCATCCTGGTGCTGCTGGCGATCGAGGCCACCGCGTGGGCAACGCTGCCGCTCGCCGTGCTGGTGCTGCTGGTCTTCGCGGCCTACCGCGGCTACTCGAACCTGGTGCAGCGCCGCCGCGCGCTTTCCGACCTCAACGACTTCACCCAGTCGGTGGCCCAGGCGGTCCAGAGCAACCGGCTGATCGACATCATGGCGCACCGGCTGCGAGAAATGCTCAGCGCCGAGGCGGCGACCGTGTGGGTTCCGCGGGACAAGCGTTTCCCCGAGGTGCTGCTGACGGCGTATATGGACACCGAGGGGCTCCTCGACACCACTCCGGTGCCGCTTGAGCTGCGCCGCGAGGTCCTCAGCACCGGCGAGCCGCTGGTGGTGACGCCCAAGCGCGGCAAGGCCGAGCATCGCGAGCTGCTGGCGTCCAGAAACCTCAAGGACGCGATGCTGGTGCCGCTGCGCTCGGGAGGCGTGGCGTACGGCTGCCTGGCGGTGGCCAACCGGCTCGGCGGCGACCTGGTGCGTTTCGGCGACGACGAGTACACCCTGCTTGAGACGCTTGCCGCGCACGCCGGCGTGGCCGTGGAGAACTCTCGGCTTGTGGACCGGCTGCGCTTCGACGCCTACCACGACGCGCTGACCGAGCTGCCCAACCGGCGGCGCACCATGGCCGTGCTCGAGGAGTCCATCTCCATCACCGTGCCGGGCGAGGTGGTCGCGCTCCTGCTGTTCGACGTGGACGCGATGCGGGAGATCAACGACTCCGTCGGGCACGCCGCCGGCGACAAGCTGATCGTCGAGGTCGGACGCAGGCTGCGCGAGGCTTCGCCCGAAAGCGCCCACGTGGGTCGCATCGACGGCGACGAGTTCGGCGTGGTGCTGCGACTGCCCGACATCGACTCCGCGGTGGACCTGGCCGGCGAGCTGCGGGCGGCCCTGCAGGAGCCGTTCGCGATGAGCAACATCAACATCGACATCGACTCGGCGGTCGGCATCGCGGTGCACCCCGACTCCGGCGACGAGGCCGGCACGCTGCTGCAACGCGCCGACGTGGCCACCCAGACGGCGAAGAACGTCTCCAGCGGCGTCCAGGTGTACAACGCGGGCCTCGAGTCGAACAGCGTGCGCAGGCTCGGGCTGGCCAGCGACCTGCGACGCGCCTTCGACTCCGGCGAGCTGCACGTTCACTACCAGCCCAAGCTGTCGCTTTCGGAGCGAAAGGTGACGGGCGTGGAGTGCCTGGCGCGCTGGCGTCACCCCTCGCACGGAGACGTGCCGCCCGATGACTTCGTGCCGGTCGCCGAGCACACCGGGCTGCTGGGGCGGCTGACGGAGTTCGTGCTTCGGGACGGGCTGAGCCGGCTGCAGGGCTGGGCGGACGACGGCCACGACATCGGCATCGCGGTGAACCTGTCGCCGCGCACGCTTGCCGACACCGACTTCCCCGACGTGGTGGCCGGACTGCTCGAGGAGTACGGGGTTCCCGCGTCCAAACTCACCCTCGAGATCACCGAGGACGGAATGGTCGGCGCCGGCGGCCGGACCCCGCAGACGCTGCGGCGGCTGCGGGAGCTGGGCGTGCGCCTGGCCGTCGACGACTTCGGGAAGGGGTACTCGTCGCTTTCGTACCTGCGTCAGCTGCCCGCCCAGGAGATCAAGATCGACCGCAGCTTCGTGCAGGGCATGGCCGTCGACGAGGGCGACCTGGCCATCGTGCGCGCCGTTGTCGACTTGGCGCGTCACTTCAGCATGGCCGTCGTCGCCGAAGGCGTCGAAAGCGAGATGACCCTTTCGCTGCTCACCGAGATCGGCTGCGACGTCGCCCAGGGCTTCTATTTCTCCCGTCCGCTGCCGCCGGAGCGCTTCGCGGCGTGGATGGAGGCCCAGACGGCCGCGCAGGGCGAACGACAGACGCGGCTGCGGGCCGTCTGAGCCTCTCCTACACCGCCCACGTCGCGCTGACGAACACCGCGCCGAGCAAGATCAGGTAGCTGGCCAGCGTCACCGTGCCGGTGGCCACGATCGTGGTGACGACGCGCTGACGCGCAAGCTGGTAGGCGATCAGGCCCGGCACCACGAACCCGAGGATGTGGTGTTCGAACAGCAGCGGGAAGTTGTACTGGATGATCAGGAACACCGTCGACTGCAAAATCACCCCGACCAGCAGCACGGCCGCGAAAAGCCGCTTGCCGTAGAGGATGACGTTTCGCTGCAGCAGCTTTGTGACGCCGAACGTCACCACGGTCAGGCCGATGGCCAGCAGCGCCTGGCCGTAGTCGGCCATGAAGGTCAGCGCCAGCCAGCCGGGCGTGATCATCCCGCCGGGGGACAGGTTGGTGAACAGATAGCACACCAGGGCAAGCACGAGGCCGATCGCCAAGCCCATGGCCGCAAGCTCCGTCGACATGGCGCCGCTCATCGGGCTTCACCTCGAACGGCCGCCAGCGGAAGGGCGGAGGTGAACGGCTGCGTCGCCGGGTGGTGCGACAGCTGCTGCGCGAGCGCCTCGCCCTGACCGTGGATGTTGCCGACCGCCACCAGCGAGGCGTGGTGCGGAATCTCGGCGATCACGTCGGCGAGCAGGTCTTGCGGGGCGCGACGTCCTCCGAGGTCGACGACCAGGTCCTGCCAGCGCCCGGGGACGGCGACTCGCGCGGTGCGGGTGGACTCTCCGATCAGGATGACCCGTTCCGGGGCGATGTCCGCCGTCAGCGCGCCCATCTGCGCGTTGCGTTCCATGCGGTCCGCGCGGCAGTTGACCACGAGGTACAGCGGGCGGGTCACCGCACCCTGCTGGAGCAGCTGCTTGATGTTCATCAGCGTCGACTCCGGGTCGTTGGCGGCCATCACGTTGGCGAACCGCAGCCGCCGGCCGAACGGCGCGCATTCGGCGACCCGCAGCACGCCGGGGTCCGGCGCCGCCTTCCACATTCCGTCCAGCGCCTTGTCGCGCGGCACTCCGAGGAGTCCGGCGACGGTGAGCGCGATCGAGACGTTCTCCTTGAAGGCGACGTAGGGGAAGCGGGACATCTCCTCGTCGGTGACGGCGTGCGGGCTGGCCGACAACAGCAGGCAGCCGCGCTTGCGCGCTTCTTCATCCAGAATCGGCAGCCGTTCCCGCTCGGCGGTGACGCAGATTCCGCCGACGGGCATCGACCTCGCCAGCGAGCGGGCGACGTCGTCGAGGGTCGGCCCCATCTCCTCGAGGTGGTCCTCGCGGACGTTGCAGATGACGCCGATTGTGGACTGGATCATCTTGGTCTGGCTGATCTCCTGCAGTCTGGGGTCGATCGCCATGCACTCGACCACAAGGGTTTCGGGTTTGTGCCGGGCGGCCTTTCGGACGACTGCGATCTGCTCGGCGACGTTGGGGACGTCGAACTTGCGGTAGACGGGCTGTTCGGCGCCGCTGGGGCGGATGAACCGCGCGGCGGTGCCGGTCGTCTTGGCGACGGCGCGCACGTCGCCGCCGCGCAGGGCGCCGGCGATCAGTCGGGTGATGGAGCTCTTGCCGCGGATTCCGTTGACGAGGACTCGGTGGGGGATGCTGTGCAGGCAGGCGTCGTGTCTGCGCTGCTCGACGATGCCGGCGACGAGCAGGGCGAGGCAGGACAGGGTCAGGCAAATGTAGAGGAACAGCATGGCTAGGCGGCCTCCGCGCGGGTGCATGGGAGGAACGACGACGTTTCCGTCGTCCGCGCGTCGCCGCTGTTTAGGTACCGGTGCCGGGTACGAAACTTGAGCGGGACGGACATCAGCCCTCCGTTTCGTGAAGGTGTCATTTATTCAGATTTTTAGAAGTGCGGATTGTTGCGGTCACGTTGTATATGTCGGAAATTTCTTCGTACGTCAAGACATTCCCAAGGGGTGACATACGCGAGCGGCCGCATGGGGGGCGAAGTCTTTTTCGGGGCGAGCGACGTCCGGATGGACGGGGGTGTCCGGCTGGCGGCCTCCCGCGAAGAGGTTTGGGCGGAATGCGCAGCTTAGCTGATACTTGGCTTGATTTCTATGTATCGATATACATATGATGGCGGATTTGTAGCCGTCGACGTTTTGTCCGCCATGTCGGCTTTACAGCCCCTCGTCCGGATCGGTCCCGGCCCACAACGGTCCGGTCAGTCGAGGGATTCGGCGTCGGAAATGCGGTAGGCGTAGCCCTGTTCGGCCAGAAAGCGCTGGCGGTGGGCGGCGTATTCGGTGTCGATCGTGTCTCGGGAGACGACGGTGTAGAAGTGGGCCTGGCGGCCGTCGGACTTGGGACGCAGGATGCGGCCGAGACGCTGGGCTTCTTCTTGACGGGAGCTGAAGGTGCCGGAGACCTGGACGGCGACGGCGGCTTCGGGCAGGTCGACGGAGAAGTTGCCGACCCTGGAGACGACCAGGGTCTTCAACTCGCCGGCGCGGAAGGCCGCGAACAGCTCCTCGCGGCGCTTCGTGCGGGTGGAACCCTGGATCAACGGCGCGTCCAGATGGCGCGCAATGGATTCCAGCTGGTCCAGGTAGGCCCCGATGACAAGCACCCGTTCCCCGGCATGTCTGTTCACAATGCTCGAAACGGCCCCGAGCTTGCTGTCCATGGTGGCGGCCGCGCGGTAGCGGTCGGCTTCTTCGCACATCGCGTAGGCCATGCGCTCGTCGTCGGTCAGCGTCACCCGCACCTCGGTGCAGGTGGCCGGCGCGATCCAGCCCTGCGCCTCCACGTCTCGCCACGGCGCGTCGTAGCGCTTCGGCCCGATCAGCGAGAACACGTCGCCCTCGTTGCCGTCCTCGCGCACCAGTGTCGCCGTCAGGCCGAGGCGGCGCCGGGCCTGCAGGTCCGCCGAGAAGCGGAAGATCGGCGCGGGCAGCAGGTGCACCTCGTCGTAGACGACCAGCCCCCAGTCCCGGGCGTCGAACAAGTCGAGATGCCGGAATCGGCCGCCGCTGCGCGCCGTCATCACCTGATACGTGGCCACGGTGACCGGACGGATCTCCTTGCGCTCGCCGGAGTATTCGCCGATCTCGTCTTCGGTGAGCGTGGTGCGCGCGACCAGCTCGTTGCGCCACTGATGCACCGCCACGGTGTTGGTGACCAGGATCAGCGTCGTGGTCTTCGCCTGCGCCATCGCCGCGGCGCCCACGAGCGTCTTTCCCGCGCCGCACGGCAGCACGATCACCCCGGAACCGCCCGCCCAGAACGACTCCACGGCCTCCTTTTGGTACGGACGCAGCTGCCAGCCGTCCTCGGCGAGCGCGATCGGGTGCGCCTCCCCGTCGACGTAGCCGGCGTGGTCCTCGGCGGGCCACCCCAGCTTGAGCAGCGCCTGCTTGAGACGTCCGCGTTCGCTGCCGTGCACGACGACGGTGTCGTCGTCGACGTGGGACCCCAGCATTCCGGCCAGCCGCTTGCTGCGCGTCACCTCGGCGAGCACCGCGGAGTCGAGGCCGTGCAGGACCAAGCCGTGCGCGGGGTGTTTTTGCAGCTGGAGCCGACCGTAGCGATCCATGGTCTCGGTGACGTCCAGCAGCAGCGAGTGCGGCACCGGGTAGCGCGCGTACGTCAGCAGCGCGTTGACGACCGTCTCGGCGTCGTGTCCGGCGGCGCGGGCGTTCCACAGGCCAAGCGGCGTCAGCCGGTAGGTGTGGATGTGTTCGGGCGCGCGCTCCAGCTCCGCGAAGGGCGCGATGGCCACGCGCGCCTCGCCCGACTGCGGGTGGTCGATTTCCAGCAGCAGAGTCTTGTCGCTTTGGACTATCAGCGGACCGCCGTTCACCGTCGCACCCTCCTCACCGTCGACCCCCGAAACATTGTGACCTCCCAGTCTGGCACGACCTGGGGACCAAACCGTCGCCGCGCCGGGGCATCCTCGACACACGCCCGACGGCGTGCCAGGTCACGATTTCGTCACGAGGTAAACCAAGATCGTCAGTCCAAGCGTCGTATCAGTTAAACCCGAAAGCCAGGGAGGCGTCATGAAACCGACACGTCGCACGATCGTCGCGCTCGCGGCGGCGGCTGTCGTGATCTTGACGGCCGGAGCGGGGACCTACGCGTACGCGGGAGGCTCCGGCGGACCTGAAGCGACCCTGGAGGACGCCGGGGCTCAGGAAGTCGACGCCGACGTCGCACGCGAGCAGCCCAAGCTTCCCGTGCCCACCGCGGAGCACGACTGCGGCGACACCGGCGAGTACCAGGAGGACCTGGAGGGCTATCTCGCCGAGCTCGGCGGCTACGGCGAGGTGTTCGTCGACGGGGAGCAGTCGAAGGAGGACTGCGACGCCATCACGGCCTTCCAGGAGCGTTTCGGAATCTCGCCGGCCGAGGGCTACGCCGGCGACGTCACCTACCGCGTCGCCAAGCGGCTCGTCGAGTCCGACCTCGACGAATGCGACTCCGGCGACGGCCTGACCGTCTGCGTCGACCTGACGCACCAGACGCTGTGGGTCGCCGACGGCGACGAAGTCGTGTTCGGGCCGACCGTGGTGCGCACCGGCATGGCCGGCTACGCCACCCAGCCCGGCACGCACGAGATCACCAACAAGGCCGAGTCCGAATGGTCGAAGCCCTACAAGGTGTGGCTGCCCTACTGGCAGCACTTCTACATGGGCCAGGGCCTGCACCAGACCACGACCTACATCCACGACGAGTGGAACGGCTCGCACGGCTGCGTGAATCTGCTTCCCGACGACGCCGTCGAACTGTACGAAATGCTCGACGTGGGCGACCAGCTGCACATCTTCGGCCGCCGTCCCGGGACGTAACCCGGCGAAGACTTTCTCCAAACCCACCCGGAAAACCCCCGAGGCCGGCCCCACCGCCGGCTTCGGGGGTCCCTCACGCCTGAGGGAATCCGGACGCCGAGCCGTCCATGTTACCGGCAAGTAGCATCGCGAGGCGCCGCGCACGGTGTGATGATGAGCGTGTGACGAGACCAGACGAGACCGCCGAGGGCGGTGGGCCGGAAGCGACGGACGAGACGAGCGCGAATCCTCCCGCCCGCCGCGTCTGGAGGCCGCCGCCGCGCGACGCGCAGCCCCCGCCCCTCGAAGGCTTCGCGTCGCCTCCCGAGACCGTCGCCCCGACGAGTCCGCCCGTCGCCGACGCCGAAATGCCGCCGTACCTCGTCGCGACCGGACTGAGCGCCGTGGGACCCGAAGGACCGGTCTTCACCGACGTGTCGCTGAGCGCCGACCGCGGCGACCTGGTGGTCGTCGTCGGCGACTCCGGGACCGGACGCACCTCGCTGCTGCTTGCGCTTGTCGGCCGCTTCGTCTGTTCGTCCGGAGCCGTGTTGCTGCGAGGACGCCGGGAGCCGCGGTTCATCCGCGAGCGCACGGCGGTCGCGCGGGCCGCGCCGGCGGTCGTCGTCGACGACAGCCACACCGTCGCCGACCTGATCGCGGAGACCACGCTGACCGGGCCGGCCGTGGAGTCCGACGTCCGCGCCGCCTGCGAGCTGACCGGAGCGCCCACGGACTCCGCCGCCGTGTTCGGCCTGCTTCCACGCGTCGACAAGACCCTGCTGCTGCTCGCCTTCGCCGCCGCCCGACGGACCCCTGTCGTCGCCCTCGACGACGCCGACGCCGGCGTGGACCACACCGGCGTCGCCAGGATCTGGACCGCGATGCGCCGCCTGACCGCGGAGGACCGCGTGGTGCTCGCGGTCGCCTCGCGCATGGAAGTCGACGCCGACGTCGTCGTCCGGCCGCGCCCGATCGACCATAAGGAGCTGTCATGACCGCGGTTCGCCTGGCGTGGCTGGAGCTGCGTCGTTTCCGAGGCCGGCCGCTGCGACACGCCGCGCTGGCCGTGATCGTGCTCTTCCCGCTGCTGTACGGCGCGCTGTACCTGTGGTCCAACTGGGACCCCTACGGCAAGTCGGACCAGGTGCCGGTCGCCGTGGTCGACGAGGACGAGGGCGCGGAGTACGACGGCGGAACCCTCCACGCCGGCCGAGAGTTCGTCGAGCAGCTCAAAACCTCCCCCATGCTTGACTGGAACTTCGTCGACGCCGAGCAGGCCGAGGCCGGCATGGCCGACGGCGACTACTACTTCGCGATCGTCGTGCCGTCGGACTTCTCCCAGAAACTCGCCACACTGGCCGGAGCCGACCCCGAACGCGCCCATCTCCTGGTGGAGCTGGACGACGCCAACGGCTACATCGCCGGAATCATGGCCAAGACCATGGAGCTGGAGCTGCAAAACCAGATCAACACCGCCGTCTACACGACCTTCGCCAAGTCGATGTTCAGCGACCTCGGCGCGCTGCACGACGGACTGAACGACGCCGCCGACGCCGCGTCCTCGCTTGAGGACGGCGCCGAGCAGACGGACGAAAGCCTCGCCGAGCTCGTCGCGGCCCTCGAAGCGCTCGACAGCGGGGCCGGCGACGTCGCCGAGGGGACCGAAGAGCTCGACGGCAAGGTGCGGGACATAGCCGACTTCGTCGGCTCCGCGTCCGGGACCGCCGACGGCGCCCTCGCCGACCTGAAGACCGACATCGACGAGGCGAGCGAAAACTGCCGGGGCGACAACTGCGAAGAGATGCGCGAACTCGCCGACACCGCGGCCGAAGTGATCCCGCTGCTGCAAGGCGACATCGCCACAGCCGACCGGATCGTCCAAGAAGACGCCTCCGACGTGCAGGACCTGGCCGACGGCGCCCGCGCGGTGTCCGACGGAACCGGCGAGGTCCGCGACGGCGCCTCGCAGCTGTCCGACGGCGCCTC
>JBOGDN010000145.1:0-3747 GCA_050742995.1 Stackebrandtia sp.
CCCCGCTCTCGTCGCGCTTGGGCTACGGGCCCTATACCGGACCGGGATCTTCGGCTTCGACTGTCACCGTCGTGCCCTTCTTGACGACGCCGTCGCCGGGCTCCTGGGATAGGACGACCCAGTCGTCTTCGGCGTCGCCGGCCTCAAGCACGAGATCGCCGTTGGCGAATTCCGGCAGCTGATTGATTTCCTCGATCGTCTTGCCGATCAGGTCAGAAGGCACTGTCACCCCGACGACGTCAATCGTCACCACGGCGCCTGTTTCGGCATCGGCTTCCGCCTCGGGCTGCTGGCTGGCCACGGTGTCGACTTCGTTGCCTTCGACATACTCGCCGACTTGACACTCGAAGCCGGCGTCGTCGAGCTCCTCGCAGGCTGCTTCCTCCGACAGTCCGACCACGTCGGGCACCTTGGACTGCGTTCCGTCGGAAAGCTCCACCTTCACGGTGGCGCCTTTCTCCGCCATGTCGCCGGCTTCGGGATCTTGCTTGACAAGCTTGCCTTCGGGCGCGGGGCCCGGAACCGTCTCGCAGTCGGCCTTCAGCCCTTCGGTCTCCAGCTTGTCCTCGACGGTGTTGCAGGAGGTGTACTCCGACAGGTCCGGCACCTCGACGTCGCCGGGGCCGATCCCGACGGTCAGCGTCACCTTGTCGCCTTCGCTCGCCGTGGCCGGAGCTTCCGGGCTCTGTTCGAGGACTATGCCGACTTCGTCTTCGTTATCCGTCTCTTTGGGCTCGACCACGTGATCCAGGTTGACTTCCTCGAGCGCGGCGATCGCTTTGTCCTCCTCTTTGCCCACCACGTCGGGGACGTCGACCTTGTCGCCGTTGAGCAGCCAGAACAGGCCGAAGCCGAGCAATCCGACCAGCAGCAGCGCCAGCGCCCCGGCGGCGATCTTGCGGCCGACATGCTTGGGTTCGTCTTCGTACGCGGAAACCAGCTGCGTCTCGTCCCCGCGCGGCGCGCCCATCAGCTGGGTGCGCTCGTCGTCGCCGAGCACCGGCGTGGCGAGCACCGGGCGGCCCGCGATGGCTCGTTCCAGGTCCTCGCGCATCTCGCCCGCGCTCTGGTAACGGTTCGCCGGGTTCTTGGCCAGCGCCTTCAACACGATCGCGTCCACCGACGGCGGAACGTCCGGGTTGACGTGGCTCGGCGGGACAGGCGCCTCCCGCACGTGCTGGTAGGCAACGCTGACCGGGTTGTCGCCGGTGAACGGCGGGTCGCCGCACAGCAGCTCGTACACCAGGCAGCCCGTGGCGTAGACGTCGGAGCGCGCGTCGACGGTCTCCCCGCGCGCCTGCTCCGGCGACAGGTACTGCGCGGTGCCGATCACCGCCGACGTCTGGGTCATCGTGGCCTGCCCGGAGGCCATGGCCCGGGCGATGCCGAAGTCCATCACCTTGACCTGGCCGTTGCTGGCCACCATCACGTTGCCGGGCTTGACGTCGCGGTGAATGATCTGGTGCCGGTGGCTGAAGTCCAGCGCGGCGCACACGTCGGAGACGACCTCGCACGCGCGTCGCGGCGACAGTCGGTACTCGGCTTCAAGCACCTCCTTGAGGGTGCGGCCCTCCACGTACTCCATGACGATGTACGGAATCGGGCTGCCGCTTGAGCTGTCTTCCCCGGTGTCGTAGACCGCGACGATCGACGGATGGTTCAGCGACGCCGCGTTCTGCGCCTCGCGCCGGAACCGAGTCTGGAAGGTTTCGTCGCGCGCGAGGTCTGACCGCAGGGTTTTGACGGCCACGTCGCGACCGAGCCGCATGTCCCGACCACGATGCACCTCAGCCATGCCGCCGTATCCGAGAACTCCGCCGATCTCGTAGCGGCCGCCGAGCAATGTTGGCTGCGCCGTCATCGTCTAAGTATCCTTTGCGTCATGGGTCATGGTGTCGCTTTGTCAGCCGATACAGTCACCTATATCTCCTCCGGCTGAGCACTCGCCGTCGCTGGGCTGCTCGCCGTCGCTTGGTTCCGTATCCGCGTCCACCTCGGTCATGCTGCGGTGAATCGTGATCTCGGCGTCGAATTCCTGCGGGCCCGCCGGTGTGACGTCTGCGACGAAGCTCCCGGTTCCCTGGAACACGACGTTGGTGAAGCCAGCGTCGGTCAGCTCCGTCTTCACCGCTTCCGGGTCCTGGTTGAGGTAGTCCTGCGCGTTGATCTCGAAAGGTTCGTCGCCGCCGTCGTCCCCGCCTTTCCCTCCGTCGCCGCCGTCGTCCTGGCTGTCGCCATCGCCTCCGCCTCCGTTTTCGTCGCCGGAGTCACTGCCGTTGATCAGCGCCCACGCCCCGCCCACGGCTAGAACCAGCACCAGGACGGCCGCGGCGACCACGAGCAGCAGCTTGTTGCGGCGCTGGTCTCCGGCCGCGGTCTGCGGATCCAGCACGGGGCCGACCGACGTCGGGTCGGCGTCGAGTCCGCGTCCGGGCGGAGGCACGGCGGCGCCGCGGAACCCCGCGCCGCCGGGCGCTTCGGGAGTCGCCGGCGAGATCGGTCCCGGCGGCGTCACGCCGTTGGTCGCGGCCCGCGCCGCCATAGCCATGGCCTCGCCGGTGGCGAATCGCACCGCCGGGTCCTTGGCCAACGCGTGGGCGGTGAACGCCCGCGCCGCGTCGTCGACGTCGGCGGGCAGCGGCGGCGGCTCGTCGTTGACATGCCGCATCGCCAGATCGACTGGGTTGTCGCTGTCAAAGGGACGGCGTCCCGCCAGGCACTGGTAGGTGACGATGCCGAGCGAGTAGACGTCCGACTGGCCGGTGACCCCGGCGCCCGAGGCCTGCTCGGGAGAGATGTACGCCGCGGTTCCCAGCACCGAGCCGGCCTCGGTGAGGCCGCCCGTCATCGCCGACCGGGCGATGCCGAAGTCGGTGAGCATGACCTTGTCGCCGGCGGCGAGCAGCAGGTTCCCGGGCTTGACGTCGCGGTGAATGACGCCGTGGCGGTGCGCCTCGTGCAACGCCTCGGCCGCCTGCGCGATCAGCGGCAGCGCCTCGGCGGCGCTCAGCCGGCCGCGCTGCTGCAGCCGCTTGGTCAGCGACTCGCCGGAGACGAACTCCATGACGAGGAAGGCCACGTGACCACCGCCGTCCATAGGCGATTCGCCGTAGTCGTACACCCGCACGATGTTGGGGTGAGTCAGCGTCGCCACCACGCGCGCCTCGCCGCGGAAGCGCTCGATGAACCCCGGCTCGCTCAACAGCGAAGGCAGCAGCACTTTCACCGCCACCTCACGACCGAGTACCTCGTCCGCGGCACGCCACACCTCGCCCATGCCGCCGACGGCGATCCGCTCGTCGAGCCGGTATCGCCCGCCGAGCTTGGTGCCCGGTGTCATCATCGCTCTAGCGTCCTTACCGTCGTGGAGTTGTCGATGTCGTCTTCCATGTTGCCTTCATGCTGCCAGGTCATTTGTCCAAGGCCAGTTTCATCAGGTCGCCGGCGATCTTCGCGGCCTCGGAGCTTCCGCCGTCTCCGGAGTTCGCCAGAAAAACCGTGACGGCGACGGCCGGCTCGCCGTCGTCGTCAAAGGCATAACCAGTGAACCAGCCGTGCTCGGGATCGTCGCCGGTTTCGGCGGTTCCGGTCTTGCCACCGACGGTGAGCCCGTCGATCTGCGCGGCGGAGGCGTAACCATACTCGGCTGAAGCCTCCATGAGTTGCTGCATCGCCGCGGCTGTTGACTCGCTGATTGGACGCTTCCAGACGTCGCTGTCCGACTGCTCCAGCACGTCTCCATCCTCG
>JBOGDN010000146.1:0-4500 GCA_050742995.1 Stackebrandtia sp.
CGTGGTGCCGTTCGAGGAGATACCGCTGGCCTGCTTCGACCTCGCCGACGCGCTGAACGACAGCCAGCTCGAGGTGCCCCCCGAGCTGGAGCCGCTGGTCGGGCAAGCCCCCGATCTCCTGGGGACGGCGACGGAAGAGGAGACCGAATGAGCCGCCGGGCGATCTGCCTCAAGCTCGCCGCCGTCGGCGCGATCGCGGCGACGGCGGGCTGCTCCTCCGCGCCGCTGCCCGGAGGCGAAGGCGGCGACGGGTACACCGTCACCGCCGAGTTCGCCGACGTCACCGACCTGGTGCCGTACTCCTCGGTGAAGGTCGACGACGTCACCGTCGGCCAGGTCTCTTCCGTCGAAGTCGGCGAAGACTGGACGGCCACCGTGACCCTCAAGGTGAACTCCGACGTCGAGCTGCCCGCCAACGCGCAGGCGCGACTGCGCCAGACCAGCCTGCTCGGGGAGAAGTTCGTCGACCTGTCGGCGCCGGCCGAAGAACCCTCCGCCGAGGTGCTCGCCGAAGGCGACCACATTCCGCTCGACCACACCGACCGCGGCGCCGAAGTCGAGGAAGTCCTCGGCGCGATGGCGCTTGTCCTGCAGGGCGGGGGGCTCGAGCAGCTCAAGACCATCAACACCGAGCTGGTGGATCTGATGGAGGGCCGCGAAGACGAACTCAAGACCAGCCTCGACGACCTGGATTCGTTCGTCGCCGCCCTCGACGAGCAGCGCGACGAGATCGTCGTGGCGCTTGAGGCGCTGGAGAACCTGTCGGCAGACCTCGCCGACCAGCGCGACTCCATCGGCGAAGCCCTCGACGCCCTGGCGCCGGGCGTGACCACCCTCGCCGAGCAGAAAGACCTCATCTCCGACGCGGTCGTCGCCCTCGGCGACCTCAGCGAGGTCGGCAGCGACGTGATCGACCAAAGCGGAGACGACACCGTCGCCATCCTCCAGGACCTCAAGCCGGTCCTGGAGCAGCTGGTGGCCGCCGGGGACGACTTCCCGCAGGGCCTCGAGCTGGCCGCGTCGTACCCGTTCCCGCACAACGTCACCGACGCGATCTCCGACGGCTTCGTGAACCTGCACGTCACCCTCGACGCCGACTTGGAGAACATCCTGGGCAACGTGCTCGGCGAAAAGCCCGTCGCGCCCGACGAGGACGAACCGGCCGACGACGAGGGCGCGAGCGACCCGCCGCCGGTCACGGGCGGACTCGACGACCTGCTCGGCAACGGCCTGCTCGGCGGAGAAGACGAGGACGAGTAACGATGGTCACCCGAAAGCAGCGCGTGCAGATCGGCATTTTCGCGCTGATCTCTCTGCTCGGCATCTCCTTCGTCGGCGTGAACTACCTGGGCTGGTTCGACCGCTCCTACTCGGTTTACGTCGACGCCCCCGACACCGGCGGCGCCTACGAGCACGGCGCGGTGGCCTACCGCGGCGTCCCCGTCGGCAGGGTCGGCGACGTCGAAGTGCGAGACGGCGGCGCCCGCATCGAGCTGCTCATCGAAAGCGCGGTCGAGATTCCCGCGGACGTCGCGGTCGTTGTCGCGCAGCGCTCGGCCGTCGGCGAGCAGTACGTGGACCTGCGCCCCAACACCGCCGCGGGGCCGTACCTGGCCGACGGCGACGTCCTCGACAAAGAGGTCACGCTGCCGCTTCCCATGGGGACCCTGCTGTCCAACCTCGACAAGCTGCTCGAGTCGCTCGACCCCGACGACCTCGCCGTCGTCGTCGACGAGCTCGGCGCCGCCTTCGAGGGCAACGAGGACGCCCTGGAGCGACTGCTCGAAGCCAGCCAGGCCGTCGTCGGCGACTCGCTCGAGCACCTGCCCGAGACCCTCGAGCTGATCCGCAACAGCGAGACGGTGCTCCAGACCCAGATCAGCTCCGCCGACTCGATACAGACCTGGGCGGCGGAACTGGCCAAGCTCACCGAGACGATCTCCGACTCCGACGCCGACATCCGCGACCTCATCAAGGTCGCCCCCGAGGCCGCCGACCAGGTCAGCGGACTGCTGCAAGACCTCGACCCCAGCCTCGGCCCGCTGCTCGGCAACCTGATCACGGTCAACGGCGTCGTCTACCGCAGGCTCCCCAGCCTGGAGACGGCGCTGGTGACGTTCCCGATGGTGGTGTCCGGCAGCTTCACCGTGACCCCCGGCGACGGCACCGCGCACTTCGGTCTCGCCCTGAACTTCGACAACCCGCCGCCGTGCGTCTACGGCGACTCCGGCGACCTCGTCTGCTCGGAGCAGGAAGTCTCGCAGGGCTCGGCGGTGCGCGGGTGGCACAACGCCCCCGGTCCCACCGGCCCGGAGGTCGTGCCGGTGCCGCTGACGCCCTCGGGCGACGACTCCGGCGGCGGTGACTCCGACGACGGCGCCGACTCCGGCTCCGACGACGACGGGACTCTCTCGGACTTCGGCTACGACCCGCTGACCGGCCTTATCGTCGACATGGAGGGGAATCCGGTACGGTTCCGGGCCAACGGCGGACAAGATCAACTCGCCGGCGACCAATCCTGGAAACAGCTGATCCTGGCCGGCGTGACCTCGTAAGAGGCGGCGAAGAAAACACCGGCCGAGCGCAGGCTCGGCGCAATAACTCATCGGCCGAACCAAGGTTCGGCTCGGCAAGCTCACCGAAGGGAGCCACGCGGACGTGAAGAGCGTCTGGAAGTACGTCGACCTGGGCCTCGCGCTGGTGATCGGCGCCAGCCTCGTCGTGGGCGGCCTGATCGGCTGGCCGTTGCTGAGCGGCATGCAGGAGAACAACGACCGCGCCGAGATCGTCGTATCCGCCCGAGACGGAGTGCACAGCCTGTACTCGGTCTCGGTGGAAAGCATCGACACCGACCTGAACCGAGCCTCCGACTACCTGACCGGCGAGATGCTCGAGGTCTGGAACGCCAACGTCGAAAACGTCAAGCAGGCCGTCGTCGTCAACTCCTCGTCGCAGACCGCCGACGTCAAGAGCGCCGCGTACGAGAAGGGCACCGGCACCAAGGCCACGGTGCTGTTGGCGGTGGACGCCGTCACCGAGTACGGGGCGCCCCGGCCCGACGAAGACGGCAATCAGGTCGACGCGAGCGAAGCCGAGCCGTGCGCCGAGGACGACAAGGAGCCGGAGGGCTGCATACCCGGCCCGGTGACGAACCATTACCGATTCGAAGCGCAGATGGTCAAGGTCGACGGGGCCTGGCTGATCGCGCGACTGGACGTGGTCTGAATGGGCGGATACATCCCGCGCAACCTGCGCAAGCGCGGAGGCGGCGCCGCGACCCGCGAACGCGAGGAACGCGACAAGACCGAGGTCGCCGCGCCCAAGAAGTCCAAGCCGAAGTCCAAGACCAAGACGCACACGCCGCAGCGCGGCCGACCGTCGCCGGGGCCGGGCCGCGGCGGGAGCGGCGGCGGCCGTCCCAAGCGCAAGACGAGCTTCAAGCGTCGGCTGCGTCGCATGTTCTCGCGCTCTCGCCGGCGCAACAGGTCGATCGACTGGCGTCGCCTGGCCATGGTGCTCGGCCCGCTCGCCGTGGTGTTCGCGTTGGCCGCCGGCTACGCCTGGTACGCCGCCCAGACCGTCAACACCCCCGATCGCGCCGACGCCGCCGCCAAGGGGGCCGAGGTCGCGGCCAGGGCGCTGTTCGCCTACGACTACCGCGATTTCGACGCCTCGGTGGCCAACGGCGTCTCTCACGCCACCGGCGCCTTCGCCGAGGACTACAAGGAGGAAGCCGAGGGCCTGCGCGAGACCGTCGAGGCCGAGGACGCCGAGATCACCGTCACCGTGGCGGCGGTGGCCGTCATCGAGGCCGACGTCGAATATAAGGACGACTCCGGTCACACGTACGAGCACGCCGTCGAGGTGCTCGCGTTCATGGACCAGGTCGTCAACAACGCCAACATCGAAGGCCCGCGCACCGACTCCAACCGGGTCGCGTTGACGATGGTCGACGTCGACGGGGAGTGGAAGGCCGCCAACGCCAGGGCGTTTTAGCGGCGCGCGAGCGACGCACACATTGCGTCACGCGACCGCCACGGCGAAAGTCGCGGGGCCCCGCTACCATGGACGCTTGCGACGTCTGTCCGACTCGGGCGGCGTTCGCGAAGGCCGTGCATGAGCGGCGACACAGCTCAAGACGCTGCGGAAACTCTGAAATTTCCGCAAGGTCTTGACGCGACGGTCCCACTCATGCATCCTATTTCCCAGGCGGCGCAACGGAGTTCGTCGCTGGGGGTAGTCGACCCCGGCGAGGCTCTATTGTTTTTGCGGGGGTGGGTAGACGACGCCCTTTTCGTCGGCTACACTGCTAGTTTGCGCTGCCTTCTCGCGCCCTTTTAACATGACCGCGCATCTACGCCGACGGGCTTGTTCCGCATCGACACGGGGAACCGACCCGACCAGGCGAATGTGTTCGGCGTGCTGTTTGTCCGTTAAGACGGGTTAGGGAAGTCGCGGCGTTGAATCGGCCGTCGCACCAGGTCCTCGGAAGGACGAATC
>JBOGDN010000147.1:0-3858 GCA_050742995.1 Stackebrandtia sp.
CCGTCAGCACCGACAGCTCCATGGCCGCCGACGACGAAAGCCCGGCGCCCATGGGCACGTCGGAGGCCAGCGCGATCCTCGCCCCGCCGACGTCGCCGGAACAGCGGCTTCGCAGCGCCCAGACCACGCCCGCGGCGTACGCGGCCCACCCGCTGACGGCCTGGTCGCGCGGCAGGGTCTCGGCGACCCGGGACGGCCCGAAGGTCACCGTGGAGTCGACGGCCTCCGACCAGACCTGCCAGGTGGGGCTCGTCGAGCGCGACACCGCGGCGACGGTGTAGTAGGGAACGGCGCAGGGCATCGCCCAGCCGGCGTTGTAGTCGGTGTGCTCGCCGAGCACGTTGACGCGTCCCGGCGCCGCCCAGCAGCCGTCGGGATTGCCGCCGAAGGCCCGGCGGAAACCGGCGCGCGCCCGGCGTGCCACGTCGTCGAGGCTCATGCCGTGTTCCCGGCACGTCTCCGCCGTCCGGCGTCGACGCCGGGCTTATCGGTTTGGATACGCCTGACGGCGTCGCCAAACTTCCAGGCGTCGGCGACCATGTCGGCCAGCGCGGGCTTTTCGGGGCGCCAGCCGAGTTCCCGCTGCGCCCGCTCGCTCGAGGCCACCAGCGTGGCCGGGTCGCCCGGCCGGCGGGGCGCCTTCTCAAGGGGCACGGTCAGCCCGGTGACCGCTTCGATCGTCTCGACCACCTGACGGTTGGAGAAGCCGGCGCCGTTGCCGAGGTTGAAGACCTTGTGGACGCCGGGGGTCACCTGGTCCACGGCGAGCAGGTGGGCGCGCGCCAGGTCCGCGACGTGAATGTAGTCGCGCACGCAGGTGCCGTCGACGGTGTCGTAGTCGTCGCCGAACAGCTTCAGCATGTCGCGTTCGCCCGCCGCGGCCTGCAACGCCAGCGGGATCAGGTGGGTCTCGGGTTCGTGCCGCTCCCCGTGCCACAGCCCCCGCTCGTCCCGGTAGGCGCCGACGACGTTGAAGTAGCGCAGGCTTGCCGCGGCGAGGCCGTGCGCGGTCGCCTGGGAGGCGATCGCGTAGTCGGCGGCCAGCTTGGTCGCGCCGTAGGTGTTGGTCGGCGCGGTCGCCGCGTCCTCGTCGATGGGCAGCCGCTGCGGGTCGCCGTACACCGCCGCGGTCGAGGAGAACACCAGCCGCGGTACGCCGGCCTCGCGCATGGCCGACAGCAGCGCCAGGGTGCCGACGGTGTTGTTGTCCCAGTAAATCTCCGGGTCGGTCATGGACTCGCCGGCGGCGATGAGGCCCGCGAAGTGGAAGACCGCGTCGAAGTCGCCGGTGAGCACGTCGGCGGCGTCGTGCACGCGCGCCCGCACCAAAGCGGCGCCGTCGGGCACGGCCTCGGCGCGCCCGGTCGAGCAGTCGTCGAGAACGACCACGTCGTGTCCGGCTTCGACCAGCATCGTCGCCACGACGCTGCCGATATAGCCGGCGCCGCCGGTGACCAGGTACTTCTCCGGTGAGTTGCTGGTGCCCATGTCGTGCCTTCCTCGTCGACTGCAAGCGCTGACCGAAAAGGAAACCACGCGAACCTGGGATTGTCCACGCCGGATTCACAGCAAATTCATAGCTTCGGCATAGCTTCAGGCCAGCGGCCCCTCATAGTTTGACGCCATGAGCCCCACATCGTCACGTCGGACGCCGCAGCTGCTCCGCGTCGACGGCAGCCCGATACGGGTGCTGGTCGTGGACGACGAGACGCCGCTGGTCGAGCTGCTGTCCATGACCATGCGCTACGAGGGCTGGGAGGTCAGCGGCGCGCACGACGGCGCGACCGCGGTGCGGCTGGCGCGGGAGTTCGGCCCCGACGCCGTGATCTTGGACATAATGCTGCCCGACGTCGACGGCCTCGAGGTGCTCAGACGGATGCGCCGCGACGCCCCCGAGCTTTTGGTGCTGTTTCTCACCGCCAAGGACGCCGTTGAGGAGCGCGTCCGGGGGCTGACCGTCGGCGGAGACGACTACGTGACCAAGCCGTTCAGTCTTGAGGAGGTGCTGGCGCGGCTGCGCAACCTGCTGCGGCGTTCCGGCACGACCGCGGCGGCGAAGGCGTCGGTGCTGACCGTCGGCGACCTGACGCTCAACGAGGACACCCACGAGGTGAGCCGCGCGGGCGACGAGATCGAGCTGACCGTCACCGAGTTCGAACTGCTGCGGTACCTGATGCGCAACCCGCGCCACGTGCTCAGCAAGGCGCAGATACTGGACCGGGTCTGGAACTACGACTTCGGCGGACGAGCCAATGTGGTCGAACTTTACATCTCCTACCTGCGCCGCAAGATCGACGCGGGCCGCTCTCCGATGATTCACACCCGGCGGGGCGCCGGCTACCTGCTCAAGCCCGGGCAGGCTTCGTGAAGCGGCTCGGGAGGCCCTGGTCGCTGCGGACCCGGCTCGTCGCCTCCTCGATCGCGCTGATCGCGGTGGTCGCCGCGGTCATCGCCGTCGTCACCACCGTCGCATTGAGATCCTATATGCACTATCAGCTGGACCGCGATCTGCGGGAAGACGTGGCGGCCGCCGAACGCATGCCCGCGTCCGATCTCAAGTTCGGCGAGGAGCCGACCAAGTACGTGCTCGTGAACCCCGGTCAACCCGTCAAAACGATCACCGCCCAGCAGTTCGACGGGGAGATCGTCACGGCGGTGATGAGCGACGAGACGCCGGTGGGCGCCGATCCGGCCGACCATATGGTGCTCCTGAACGACGAGCAGAAACAGGCGCTGCAGGAGATCCCGCTCGACGGGCAGGCGCACACCGTCGACGTGCCCGGCCTCGGCGGCTATCGCGCTCAATCCACGTCGAACGGCACGCTGATTCTCGCCTATCCACTGTCTGAAGTAGATGAAACCCTGAAAACCCTGATCCTGGTGGAGGTCATCGTGACCGCCGCCGGCCTGGTCGCCGCCGGGCTCGCCGGCGCCGCCATGGTGGACATCTCGCTGCGTCCGCTGCGCCGCGTCGCCGCCACCGCGACGCGGGTCTCCAAACTTCCGCTGCACACCGGGGAAGTGGCGCTGCGCGAGCGGGTTCCGAAGGCGCAAGCCGACCCGCGCACCGAAGTGGGCAAGGTCGGCGCCGCCCTCAACCGGATGCTCGCGCACGTCAACTCGGCGCTGACCGCCCGGCAGGCGAGCGAGACGCGGATGCGGCAGTTCGTCGCCGACGCCAGCCACGAACTGCGCACGCCGCTGACCTCCATCCGCGGCTACGCGGAGTTCACGAGACTCCAGATCGAGAACATCGACGTGGACACCCGGCACGCCCTCGGCAGAATCGAGTCCGAATCCGTCCGCATGACCGGCCTGGTCGAGGACCTGCTGCTGCTCGCCCGCCTCGACTCCGGGCGCCCGCTTGAGGCCGAAGAGGTCGACATCGCCCGTCTGGCCGCCGACGCCGTCAACGACGCGCGCGCGGCCGGATCCGACCACCGGTGGCTGCTGGAACTTCCCGACAAGCCCGCCGTCGTCCGCGGCGACGAAGCCAGGCTGCGTCAAGTCCTGGTCAATCTGCTGGCCAACGCCCGCACGCACACGCAGGCGGGCGCCGAGGTCACGACCCGCGTGCTCGTCGGCGGCCGCCGCGTGACGGCGGAGGTGTGCGACGACGGTCCCGGAATCCCGCCCGACGTCCTGCCGCACGTGTTCGACCGCTTCGCCCGCGGCGACGCCTCGAGGGCGCGCGACCACGGCGGCGCCGGACTCGGGCTGGCCATCGTGCAGGCGATCGCGCAGGCGCACAACGGCAAAGTGCGAGTGGACAGCGAACCGGGCAGCACCGTGTTCGCCGTCGAGCTGCCGCGGCATTCATAGCCGGCTCATAGGTTCCCCACAAGCGCCGGACAGGAC
>JBOGDN010000148.1:0-8838 GCA_050742995.1 Stackebrandtia sp.
TCGTCGGACTCCTGCTCCGACGGCCCCGCACGGCCCTTGCGGCCACGGCGCTGCTGATGGCGGCCGCAGCCGGAGCCGGAATCGCGCTCCAAAGCGGCGAGCCGGAGACGGTCCCCGCGGTCCCGGCCTACAACGCCGACGAGCGACCTGCCGATGAGCAGGCCGGACGCGACAAAACCCGTCCGGAGCCGAGCGAGTCCGAAGCGGACAAACCCGGCGAAAAAAAGGACCCTAACCAGGCCGAACCGGACTCCGAAACCGTCCCTTCCGAGTGCGGCGACTACTCGGGCAACCGGGCGACCGCCTGCGGCATGCTCGCCGACCACGGCTTCGGCGACGACCAGATGGGGTGTCTCGACCCCCTGTGGGACCACGAGAGCGGCTGGAACGAGTCCGCCTCCAATCCGTCCTCTGGCGCTTACGGGATTCCGCAGGCGCTGCCCGGGGACAAAATGGCCTCTCACGGCGACGACTGGCAGACCAGCGCCGACACGCAGATCGCCTGGGGCCTTGACTACATCTCGGACCGCTACGGCGACCCCTGTGGCGCGTGGAACTTTTGGCAGGCAAACAATTGGTACTGAAGCCATTACAGGATTTTTACTCGACAAAGGTCGTCTGTTCGGGCGAATTTCCGGTATGGCACGCCCGGAGTGACAAATCCGGCAATTCACCCAATCGAGGTCGAGGGCCACTGTGTGACCTGCGAGTGCGTCTGCGATATGGTTTCCGGCGGCGCGAAACCGCCGACGCTCCCTCTTGCCGAATTGGCTTCGGCACGGCAGTGTGGGTGCGGCGTTCGCGCCGCTGACCTGTCGCCTCCCAGAAGGACTGCCCCACGTGGTTCCACTGTTGACCAAGTTGGCCTGTCGGAGCTTCGCGGTTCTCGTCCTCGTGGCGGGCGTCGCTGTAGGCGTCCACATCGGGCTCTCTGAAGACGGTGAGGTTCGCGACCCCCGGCAGCTGGCCGAGGACGACCTGCGCGCCGACGAGGCGGAACAGGAATCGTCGCGAGACTGGCACCGCTCGTACACCGAGACCGCCGCCGGCTCTGACGCCGCCGGCAAGGCCGAGAGCATCGCCGAGGTCGCCAGCGACCAGGCCAAGGCCCTCGACGACACCTACGAGGGACTCAAGGCCGAGGAAGAGGAAGAAGACGAGCCCAAGAGCGGCGTCGACGTCGGACCCATCCCCGAGGACTGCAACGAATTCTCGGGCAACAAAGAGATCGGCTGCGCCCTGCTGCTGGAAAACGGCTTCGAGCTGGACCAGATGCCGTGCCTCGAGCCGCTGTGGGACAAGGAGAGCGGCTGGAACGAGCAGGCCTCCAACGGCGGAAGCGGCGCCTACGGCATCCCGCAGGCCCTGCCCGGCGACAAGATGGCCTCCCACGGCAGCGACTGGGAGACCAATCCCGCCACGCAGATCGCCTGGGGCCTTGACTACATCTCCGGCCGCTACGGCGACCCCTGCAGCGCCTGGGAACATTCCGAAGCCAACGGCTGGTACTGATCTGATCACGCGCCGCCGCGCACCCGGCGTTGTGGAGGCCGACGCCCCACAACACCGAATGCGGAGTGTGGCGTGTCCTCAGTTCTTCACACAGCCCAGTACGATCAGCGCGTCGGACGGGACCGTCTCGCCCTCCTCATGTGACTGTTCGGCGACGGTCCAGTTGGCTGGGATGACGACTCCGAAAGAGTTGTGCTCTTCGTCCACGGAACCGAACTCTATGTTGGTGAAACCGAGCCTTTCGAGCTCGTCTTCGGCGACGGCCGCGTTCTCGCCCACCAGCGACGGCATTTCAATGTTGACGATTTCTGCACTCTTAGAGGGTTCGGCGGAACTGGGCTCTTCAGTGCTGGGTTCTTCGGTACTGGGCTCGTCGGATTCAGGCGATTCCGCGACGCTGCTTTGACCCGCCTCGGCTTGTCCGGCGGTGTTGCTCGCGACCATGGCCGTTGTGAAGAAACCCGCACAGACGAGCCACAGCAGGGCGCCCGTGGCGACGGCCGGCCACAGCCAGGGCGGCTTTTGAGACTTTGTCTGGGGAGGGGGAGGGACAGACTGCCAAGCCATGAGATCTCCTGGGCATGAAGGAGCGACGAAGGCGTTGTCCCAAGGTCGAGTGTAACGCTGCGAAACGTTTTGGCGGCCGAGCGCGACTACCAGCTGGAGAGGGGGGCGCCTTCGGCGAAGCCGGCCGAGGACTGCACTCCGATCACCGCGCGCTCGCCGAACTGCCGCAGGTCGCCGGCGCCGGCGTAGGTGCAGGCGCTGCGCACGCCGGCGACGATCGTGTCGAGCAGGTCCTCCACGCCCGGCCGGACCGGGTCGAGGTACATGCGGGAGGTGGAGATGCCCTCTTCGAACAGGGCCTTGCGGGCGCGCTCGTACGGGCTGTCGGAGGCGGTGCGCAGCCGCACCGCGCGCGCCGAGGCCATCCCGAAGTTCTCCTTGTACGGCTTGCCGTCGGCGTCGCGCATCAAGTCGCCGGGCGACTCGTACGTGCCGGCGAACCAGGAGCCGATCATGACGTTGGAGGCTCCCGCGGCCAGCGCGAGCGCGACGTCGCGGGGATGCCGGATCCCGCCGTCGGCCCAGGCGTGCTTGCCGAGTCTGCGGGCTTCGGCGGCGCATTCCAGCACCGCGGAGAACTGCGGGCGTCCCACGCCGGTCATCATGCGGGTGGTGCACATCGCGCCGGGGCCGACGCCGACCTTCACGATGTCGGCGCCCGCGTCGACGAGGTCGCGGACGCCTTCGGCGGTGACGACGTTGCCCGCGGCCACGACGAGGTCCGGAGCGATCTTGCGGACAAGACCCAGCGCTTCGCGCATCCGCTCCTGATGACCGTGCGCGGTGTCGACGACCACCAGGTCCACGTCCGCCTCGGCCAGCTGCTCTGTCTTGGCGGCCACGTCGCCGTTGATGCCGACGGCCGCGGCGATCCGCAGCTGACCGGCGTCGTCGACGTTCGGCCTGTAGAGGGTGGTGCGCAGCGCCCCGGCGCGGGTGAGCAGCCCGACGAGGCGTCCGTCGGAGTCGACGACCGGCGCGAGTCTGCGGTTGGCCCCGTCGAGGCGGTTGAAGGCGTCCTCGGCGGCGACGCCGTTCGGCAGCGTCAGCAGGTCGGTGGAGGCCACCAGGTGCAGCTGCGCGAAGCGGTCCACGCCGGTGCAGTCGGACTCGGTGACCACGCCGACGGGACGCGACCGGTCGTCGACGACGATGACGGCGCCGTGCGCGCGCTTGGGAAGCAGCGCCAGCGCGTCGCCGACGGTGTGGTGCGGGGACAAGGTCAGCGCGGTGTCGCAGACGGTGTCGCGGCGCTTCACCCAGTCGACGACGTCGGAGACCACCTCCAGCGGTATGTCCTGCGGGATCACCGCCAAGCCGCCCCGCCGCGCAAGGGTCTCGGCCATGCGGCGTCCGGACACCGCGGTCATGTTCGCGGCGACGACGGGGATCGTCGCGCCGCTGCCGTCGCAGGTGGACAGATCGACCGCCAGCCGCGAGACCACGTCCGAGTGGGTCGGCGTCATGAAGACGTCGGCGTAGGTCAGGTCGCGCAGCGGCACTTCCCCGTTGAGAAACCGCATGGGAATCAGTCCTTGATCTCGCAGATGGCGGCGCCGGCGGCGACGACGTCCCCGACCGAGGCGTTCAAGCCGGCGACGGTTCCGGACTTGTGCGCGGTCAGCGGCTGCTCCATCTTCATGGCCTCCAACACGACTACAGTGTCTCCCTCGGAGACGGCCGTGCCGTCGGAAACCTCGATTTTGACGACCGTCCCCTGCATGGGCGACACCAGCGCGTCGCCGCCCGCGGCCGCCGCGTGGGCGCGCTTGCCGGAACGCCTGGGCGCCTTCTTCGCGCCCGCGTCCCCGCGCACGGCGCCGAAACCGGCCGGAAGGCTGACCTCGAGTCGTTTGCCGCCCACCTCCACGGTGATCGTTTCTCGCGGTTCGGCCTCGGACGTCGGCGCGGAGGCTCCATGGGGTTCGATCGTGTTGTTCCACTCCGTTTCGATCCAGCGGGTGTGCACCGCGAACGGCTCGGAGACGAACGCCTCGTCGCGCAGCACGGCCCGGTGGAACGGAAGCGCGGTCGCCATCCCCTCCACGACCATCTCGTCGAGGGCGCGGCGCGACCGCTCAAGCGCCTGGGCGCGGGTGGCGCCGGTGACGATCACCTTGGCAAGCAGCGAGTCGAAGTTGCCGTCGACGACCGAGCCCTCCTCGACGCCGGAGTCGACGCGTACGCCGGGGCCGGACGGCAGCCGCAGCGCGGTCACCGTCCCCGGAGCGGGCAGGAAGTTGCGGCCGGGGTCTTCGCCGTTGATCCGGAACTCGAAGGAGTGCCCGCGCGGCCGCGGGTCGTCGACGAGGTCGAGCGGCTCGCCCGCGGCGATGCGGAACTGCTCGCGCACCCGGTCCACGCCGGCGGTCTCCTCGCTGACCGGGTGCGCCACCTGCAGGCGGGTGTTGACCTCGAGGAAGGAGATCACGCCGTCCGCGCCCACGAGGAATTCCACGGTGCCCGCGCCGTGGTACCCGGCTTCGCGGCAGATGGCCTTGGAGGCGCGGTGGATCTCGGCGCGCTGCGCGTCGGACAGGAACGGGGCGGGGGCCTCTTCCACGAGTTTCTGGTGGCGGCGCTGCAGCGAGCAGTCCCGGGTGCCCACCACCACGACTCCGCCGTGGACGTCGGCGAGCACCTGCGCCTCGACGTGGCGGGGCTTGTCCAGGTAGCGCTCGACAAAGCACTCGCCGCGGCCGAACGCCGCCTCGGCCTCGCGCACGGCCGACTCGTAGAGCGCGGGGATCTCGTCGCGGTCGCGGGCGACCTTCAGACCGCGTCCGCCGCCGCCGAAGGCCGCCTTGATCGCGACGGGCAGGCCGTGCGCGTCGGCGAAGGCGAGCACCTCTTCGGGGCCGGAGACCGGGTCGGGCGTGCCGGGGACGAGGGGCGCCCCGGCGCGGGCGGCGATGTGCCGGGCGGTGACCTTGTCGCCCAGAGCGCGAATGGCCTCCGGCGTCGGCCCGATCCAGGTCAGGCCGGCGTCTCCGACGGCTTGGGCGAAGTCGGCGTTTTCGGAGAGGAAGCCGTATCCGGGGTGCACGGCGTCGGCCCCGGAGCGCGAGGCGACGCCGAGGAGTTTGTCGAAGCGCAGATAGGTGTCGGTCGCGGCGATCCCGTCGAGCGCGTAAGCCTCGTCGGCGAGCTTCGCGTGCGGCGCCTCGCGGTCGGAGTCGGCGTACACGGCCACGCTGGCCAGGCCGGCGTCTCGACAGGCGCGTATGACTCGCACCGCGATCTCGCCTCGATTGGCGATCAACACCTTGCGCACTTGGAAACTCCTCCTCGGCTGTTGCCTGCCGGACCGGTCGTGACCTCATGTAGGAGGCGCCGTTGGTCCCGAAGGAGTCTAATGCGCGCCCGAATGGTGACAGTGATCGATGGATTGCGTGACGGATCACACGCTCCAATCCGACTTGGCAAATACCCTAGGGGGGTATATGTTGATCCGTATGACGAACCGCTCAGACGCCCACGCCCGTCACGGACACGGACCGGTCAGCTGGAAGACGGCCGCGCTGGCGACCCTGCACTGCCTCACCGGCTGCGCCGTCGGCGAGGTGCTCGGCATGGTGATCGGTACGGCGCTGGGCTGGGGCGACGTTGAAACCATCGTGCTCGCCGTGGTCCTGGCGTTCAGCTTCGGCTACGCGCTGACCATGTTCGGCATCCGCAAGACGGGGCTGACCTTCGGGCGGACGGTCAAGGTCGCATTGGCCGCCGACACGGTGTCGATCCTCGTCATGGAGATCATCGACAACGCGGCCATGGTCGCCATCCCCGGCGCCATGGACGCCGGCCTCGACACCATCCTGTTCTGGGGAGCGCTCGCCGTCGCGTTCGCCCTGGCTTTCCTGGCGACCACGCCGGTCAACAAGTGGCTGATCGCCAAGGGCAAGGGACACGCCGTGGTGCACGGAGCGCACTGACCGGGAAATCCCCCTCGGGTCACGCGGCCGCGTCTCCCCGTTCTGGCGGGCGCGGGCGGGGCTTTCCGTACGCGTCGAGCGTCTGGATGTGCTCCTTCCAGTTTCGCACCGTCTCGTCGTCGGGGTGGTAATCCTGTCCGGTGGGGATTTTGCCGGTGTCTATCTCGTCTGCCGTGCGCTCGCACCAGTCGACGTGCAGCATCGTGACCTCAATCTGGAGCGTCATCCAGGAGCGGACGTGCGGCGGCATAAAGGACTTGGAACGCGGATCCTCGCATGTGGCTTCCAGGACGGCGGAGTTCGCCTCGGCCTTGTCCCGCAACAGCTTGGCGCGATTGCGCATCATGGCCGAAGCCTCGCGCGGGTTGAGCGTCGGCGCGAAGCTCCAGGCAACGGAGAAGGGGTCGAAGCCGCATTCCAGGTCCCACAGCTTCGCGCGCAGCAGCGTCTGAAACTCCTCCTCGCCGGCGGCCGTCACACGATAGGAGGTGCGCGCGGGGCGGTTGTCCACCTGCTCGGTGGACGCCACTTCCAGGAGTCCGTCCTTCGTCAGCCGCTTCAAGCCGTGGTAGATCGACCCGGGCTTGATCTGCACCCACTGCTCGACGCCCCACGACAGCAGTTCACGCCGCACGTCGTAACCGTGCACCGGCTGGAGCCAGCGCACCAGGCCGAGAATGAGAAGCCGGGTCGTCCACATATCGGAATAATAGTCGACGTTGACTAGGCGCTGGCAAGGCGATTCGCTCTACGGGGGCGACGTCGGCACAGCTAAATGAGGTTCCGATCACAGTATCGGGCGAAAAATAAATCAAGTTGCCCAATGTCAGAGGTGTCGTGTACTGTCTTTCGTGAATCAAATGACGTCTAAGTGACGTCGCGAAGACAGAAGGAACCATCTCGATGTTGATTGAGACCAAGGGCCTGCGCAAGACATATAAGGCCCGCAAGGAGTCGGTCGAAGCCGTCCGCGGCGTCGACCTGAGCGTCAAGGAAGGCGAGATCTTCGGCTTCCTCGGGCCGAACGGGGCGGGCAAGACCACCACGTTGCGGATGCTGACCACCCTTCTGGAGCCCACCGCCGGCACCGCCGTCGTCGCCGGCCACGATCTGCTGCGCGACCCTGCGGGCGTGCGTCGCTCCGTCGGCTACGTCGGGCAGTCCGGCGGCACCTGGGGCGAGGTCACCGCGCGCGAAGAGCTGGTGATGCAGGGGCGTCTCTACGGGATGTCCAAGGTCGACTCCCAGGCGCGCGCCCAGGAGGTGATCGAGGCCTTCGAGCTCGCCGAGTTCGCCGACCGCAAGTGCAAGAGCTACTCCGGCGGTCAGCGTCGTCGTCTCGACGTGGCGCTTGGCACGGTTCACCATCCCAAGCTGCTGTTCCTGGACGAGCCCACCACCGGCCTCGACCCGCAGTCGCGCGCCCACATGTGGGAGGAAGTCAAGAAGCTGCGCGAGCGCGGCACGTCGGTGTTCTTGACCACGCACTACCTTGACGAGGCCGACGCGCTGTGCGACCGGCTGGCGATCATCGACCACGGCGAGATCGTCACCGAAGGCACCCCGATCGAGCTGAAAAAGCAGATCGCCGGCGACATCGTCGCCGTCGGCGTCAACGGCGACTCCGAGAAGGCCAAGAGCCTGCTCGAGGGCAAGTCGTTCGTCCGCGAGGTGGAGGCCGGCGAGCCCGACCCCGCGGGACAGGTCGTTCTGCGGCTGTACGTCGACGACGGATCGGCCGCGGTGCCCGACATTCTGCGCACCCTCGACGGCGCCGACATCGCGCCGTCGTCTATCGAACTGCACCGACCGAGCCTGGACGACGTCTTCTTGAAGCAGACCGGCCGCTCCCTCAGAGAGGAATCCTGATGAAATTCCTGCGCGACACCTGGCTGGTGTATTCGCGGCAGATGAGCCTGGTGATCCGTCAGCCCGCCTGGATCTTCATCATGCTGATCCAGCCGCTGTACTACCTGGTCCTTTTCGGACCGCTGCTGAAGAACTTCCCGCCCGGGATGCCCGGCTTCGAAAACGGCATCATGGAGACGTTCGTGCCCGGCCTGGTCATCATGATGGCCATGTTCGGCACGCTGTTCGCCGGCTTCGGACTCATCGCGGAGATACGCGAAGGCGTCATCGAACGTTTCCGTGTCACGCCGGTCAGCCGGCTGTCGCTGCTGATCGGACGGTCGTTGAGGGACGTGTCCACGCTGGTGTTCCAGGCGCTGGCGCTTGTGCTGCTCTCGGTGCCGATCGCGGGCCTGACCGTCTACTGGGGCGGCCTGTTCCTGATGCTCGGGATCGTGATCACGATCGGGCTGACGCTGTCGGCCGCCTCGTACGGCATCGCGATCGTGCTCAAGAGCGAGGACGCCCTCGCCCCGGTGCTCAACACCGTCACCCAGCCGGTGCTGCTGCTTTCGGGGATCATGCTGCCGATGGCGCTGGCGCCGAACTGGCTGGGGACGCTGGTCAAGTTCAACCCGTTCGCCTACGCCGTGGACGCCGCGCGCGCCCTGTTCGTGGGCGACATGGGCAACGACGCGATCTGGCAGGCCGCCCTGGTGCTCGGCACCCTCGCCGTGGTGCTGGTCCTGTGGGCGGGGCGGAAGTTTGCGAGGGCGACGGCCTGAGCGAACGATTAGCTCAGCGCGAGGGCGACGGCTTGAGCGGACCATGAGTCCAGTGCGAGGGCGACGGCTTGAGCGGACGATTAGCTCGGCGCGAGGGCGACGGCTTGAGCGGACCATGAGTCCAGCGCGAGGGCGACAGCCTGAGCCGACCCAACCGCACGCCGTCGGGCGCCGATTTGAAGTCGGCGCCCGAC
>JBOGDN010000149.1:0-1819 GCA_050742995.1 Stackebrandtia sp.
AAGCAGGGGAGGAATTGCTTCGTGCGCCGGCCGTATTTCGTTCGGGAGCGGAGGCGACCGTCGCCGCCATGCTGTCCGCATCGGCTCGGGCGTCAGCCGGAGTCGTCGTGCCGACCGCCGCTCCCGGCTCCACCGAGACCGTTGGGCCTATTCCCGCCGGGAGGGGGCGGGAAGGGTCGGCCCGTCGGCCTTGACGGAAAGGCTCTCGGGGTGTGCGTCGTCGGGGTGTGGTGCGGCTGCGGAGGCGGAGCGGCCTCGGCGCAGCGACTTCCTTTCCGCCCGGAAGCGCTCGGCCGCGGCGACCGCGTCGCCGAGCTGTCCGTCCCAACAGGCCCAGGAGTGGCAGGGCCAGCCCTGTCCGCATATGGCGCATACGCGGGAGTGGCTCTTAGGCGTGTGCTTGTGCCACCATCGGACTTGGACGGGCCACAGACTCGGACACAGAACGCCTGGCGGCGGTTCGCTGGGCGGCGGTTTATCCAATGTGTACGGACTTCTCACTGTCCCCACCCTTTCGGTGAGCCGGGGCTTTCGCGCCGGCGGTGTGCAGGGTCCCACCTGATGCGTCGAGATCTATCCAAAGTGACACGCGATGGCTTCGGGTTGAACACGTGAGGTAATCTCTCGGTATAGAGTTGCACATGCATGCTGAGGCTGCAAGGGGGTTCGCCGCTTCGAGTGAAGATTTTTTAACGCTGACACGGTGAGTCGCACACACTGTGCGACCGACGAGAGGTCCGATATGGGAAAGTATGCCGCGAATCGGAAAAATGGCGTGTCCGAGGCCGCCGAAGACGAAACCCGGAGTACACCTGTGCCTTCCAACGGCAGTCCCACCGTACGACGTCGCCGGCTGGGCGCCGTGCTGCGTGAGTGGCGTCAAAGGAGCGACGTCAGCGTCGAAACCGTCGCCGAGGCATTCGACGTCACTCCGTCCACGATCTACCGCATGGAGCTGGGGCGCGTCGGCGTCAAGAGCCGCGACATCGACCTGTTCGTGAAGCTGTACGGCATCGAGGACGAGGACTTGGTCAAGGAGCTCACCAGCCTGGCCAAACAGGGCAACAAACGCGGTTGGTGGGCGAAGTTCTCCGACACCATGTCGCCGCCGTACGCCACGTACGTCGGACTGGAGGCGGACGCGGCCAACCTGTACATCTACGACGGGCTGATCGTCAACGGCCTGCTGCAGACCCGCGCGTACGCCGAAGCCACCTTCGACTTCGCCAAGGGCAAGGCCAAGCAGCACAAGGAACGCAGGATCGATCTGCGGATGGAGCGTCAGGACCGGCTGTCGCAAAAGAAAGACCTGCACATATGGAACGTCATCGACGAGGCGGCGATTCGGCGCGTCGTCGGCGGCAAGGACGTGATGCGCGCCCAGCTCGACCACCTGCTGACCCTGGCGCAGCTGCCGAACGTGACCCTGCAGGTGCTGCCGTTCGCCGGAGGCGCCTATCCCGGGATGCTCAGCTCGTTCACGCTGATGGAGTTCGGCGACGTCGACGACGAGGACCCGGATTATCGCCACCCCAACGTCGTCTACATCGAAGGCCACACCGCCGACGTCTACGAGGAAGAGGAAGTCGAGCCCTTCCGCAACGTGTTCGAACACCTGCGCGCCGCCGCGCTGAGCCCGATGCTCTCCGTCGAGATGATCCGCAAGGTCGCCGACGACGAACTCGGCCAGTGAAGTAAGCCGTCGCGGCCCGAAGGACGCGAAAAAATCCGGGACGCCGACGCGCGGCGCCGACGACCCGGACTGATGTTTCCTGTCTTCGTTACCGACCGAGACGCTTGGCGGCGACCGCGATCAGAT
>JBOGDN010000150.1:0-2458 GCA_050742995.1 Stackebrandtia sp.
CGTCTGCCTTGCGGGCCTGGCCGCGGCGTGGCTTGCCAGCCGCGCCGGCCGCGACGGCTGGGCTTTCACGTTCACCGCCGCGTCCACGGCCGCCGCGGCGATCACGCTGTTCGCCGCGCTCTACCCGCGCCTGCTTCCGTCCACACTCGATCCCGCGTACGGTCTCACCGTCGCCGGCGCGGCCTCCTCGCCGTACACTCTGCGCTTCATGACGGTCGTGGCGGTCGTGTTCACGCCGCTGGTGCTGATCTACCAGGGCTGGACCTACTGGGTGTTCCGCAAACGCCTGAGCGCCGAACCCGCGGTCGCCGAGGCCGGCGCGGGGGAGCGGCGGGCATGAGTCAGGCCCCCGGCGCCGCCTTCGGCCGGGGGCCTTGAACACTCGCCGGTCGTGCCGCCGCCTCAGCCCAGTTCGGCCAGGCGCGCTTCGGCGGCGTCGAGTTCGCGACGCAGCCGCTCGGCCTCCTCGGCGACCCTCAGGCGCTGCTGCTCGACGATTTCTTCGACCACGGCGGCCACCGCGGGGGAGTCAAGCGTCTGCACCATCGACACCGCCGCGGCGGGCCGAAGCGGCACGGGCTTGGCGACCACTTTGGTTCCCTTGGCCGCCTGCACCGTCCACTCCTCGTCTTTCCACGCCAGCGTCACGGTGAACTCCGGTGCGGCCTTGGGCTTGGGGGAGGACTTCTTGCGCGCGGCGGCGGGCTTGTCGGCGGCGGGCGCGGGCGCGTCGTCTCCGGAGGACTGTCGCGGCACCGCCGCGGCGGGCTGGTCGTTCACTGTCACAGGCTCCTTGGCTTGTCGTTTGCGTGCTGTGTCATTGTCGCCTTCGTCCAGCAGCGGCGGGCCGCTCAAAGGCTCGGGCGTGTCTTGCGCCGGCTTGGGCTTGACCGGTTTGCGGCTGAGTTCGCCGCGCGCGGGAACGCGAAGTTCCGCGGTCGAAAAGGGCAGCTCGTCGTTGCCGAAACGCACCACCACGAAGTCGTCCTCGGTCGGCTCCTCCAGCCGCGTCACCTTGCCGGTGCGTCCGGCGATCTGGCCGGCTTTGTCGGTGAAAACCACCGTCGGATGCTTCCCCGCCTGAAGCGTCTCAGCCAGACCAGCCACATCCGATGGGGACAAACTCACTGCGGCTCCTCCTTTCTCATGCGTCGCGCTTTTCTGTCGGTCGCGACATGCGCAGGCAAGTCATACCAGCAGCCTCAGACAACCCGACCGCGCCCGCCGGCCGCAGGCGCGGTTTCGCGCTGCAGTAAGGTCCGCCGCCGAAGCGCCTACACGGCCGGCCAACCCTCGTCGACGCCGCCGGGAATCGCCTCGATCGGCCGATAGGGCTCGCGGGTGAGCACAAAAGTGTGCAGGTTCAAACGCTCAGGCCGCCCCGCGGCGTCGCGTTCGACACGCATCACCTCGCCGGCGTGATAGCCGTCCACGCCGATCCACCGATCGTGCCCCTCGGGGCGAAACCGCGACCGCGACAGCATGCCCTCCAACGGCTCCAGCCGCAGCTGCCCGTCGCCGAGCACACGCAGCAGCGCCGAAGACGTGCCCCAGTGCCACAACCCCGTCAACTCCAAAAGCGACTCCTCGACGCTCTCCCGCGGCGCCCACTCGCGCACCGGGCGCGGCTCGCGCGCGACCACGGCGTCCAACACCTCAAGCGCCACGCCCTTGACGGTCGTGGTGGTGCAGTTCATGAACGCCGCCGCGGCGTCGCGCGAATCCTCGTCGATCCACAGACCCGCCTGGAAACCCGGCATGGACCCGCTGTGCCCGAATACGCGGCGCCCGTCGCGGCGCAGCAGCTGCAACCCCAGACCGAACCCGCCCGTCCACGCCGCGCCGTCGTCGACGACCTGCGGCTCGCGCATCTCGGCCAGGGTGTCGCCGCACAGCACGTCGCCGCCCTCGCCGACCAAAAAGCGCGCCCACCGCCCCAGATCGGCCGCGGTTGACCACAGCTGACCGGCCGGACCCATCGCCTTGGAGTCGTGGGCCGGCTCGGGCATCGTCACGTCGGCGTAAGGGTGCACCGCGAACCCGTCGGCGTGCGGCGCCTTCGCCAAGACCGTGGTGCGGTCCAGCTCCAAAGGCCGCAGGATCTCCTGGCGCAACGCCCGCGTCCAGTCACAGCCGCGCCGCGCGGCCACGACCTGCCCGAGCATCGCGTAGGCCAGATTGGAGTAGTGGAAACGCCGACCCGAGCGGTGCCGCAGCGCCTCGTCGTCGAGGCCTTCGCGAAGCCGCGCCGCCTCCACACCCGGCGAGCGCTCCCACCACGACCCCGGCGGCTCGGCCGCCAGACCGCCGGTGTGCGACAGCAGCGCGGCGATCGTGCGGTCGCCGAAGGGCGTGCCGGACACGTGAGCCTCCAACGGATCGGACAAGTCCAGCAGGCCCTCGTCGCGCAGCCGCATCACCAGCACCGCCGTGAACGTCTTGGTGATCGACCCGATCC
>JBOGDN010000151.1:0-2963 GCA_050742995.1 Stackebrandtia sp.
GCGGCGACCTCGTCGGAGTAGTCGCGCTCGTGGCCCATGTCGCGGCCCAGGAACGGCTCGGACGCCGAGACGCCGTACCGCACCGCGCCGAGCTTGGCGCTCATGCCGTACTCGGTGACCATGGCCCGCGCCAGCGCCGTCGCCTTCTTGATGTCGTCGGCGGCGCCGGTGCCCGGGTCGTGGTAGACCAGCTCTTCGGCGGCGCGGCCGCCGAGGGCGTAGGCGAGGGTGTCGATCATCTCCGAACGCGTCTGGGAGTACTTGTCCTCGGTCGGCAGCACCAGGGTGTGGCCAAGGGAGCGGCCGCGCGGCAGAATCGTCAGCTTGTGCACCGGCGCGGAGTGCGGCAGCGCCAGCGCCACCAGGGCGTGGCCGCCTTCGTGGTAAGCGGTGACCTTCTTCTCGCGGTCGCTCATGACGCGGCCCTTGCGTTCGGGGCCGGCGACGACGCGGTCGATGGCCTCCTCGAGCGCGTCGGAGGAGATGGCTTTCTCTTCGACGCGGGCGGTCAGCAGGGCGCCCTCGTTAATGACGTTGGCCAGATCGGCGCCGGAGAAGCCGGGGGTGCGCCGCGCGATGGTCTCCAGCTCCACGTCGGGAGCGAAGGGCTTGCCGCGCGCGTGCACCCGCAGTATCGCGGTGCGGCCTTCCAGGTCGGGGGCGTCGACGGGGATCTGGCGGTCGAAACGTCCCGGACGCAGCAGCGCGGGGTCGAGGATGTCGGGGCGGTTGGTGGCGGCGATGAGGATGACGCCGCTGGTGTTGTCGAAGCCGTCCATCTCGACAAGCAGCTGGTTGAGGGTCTGCTCACGCTCGTCGTGACCGCCGCCGAGGCCGGCGCCGCGATGCCGGCCCACCGCGTCGATCTCGTCGACGAAGACGATGGCCGGCGCGTTCTCCTTGGCCTGCTGGAAGAGGTCGCGCACTCGCGAGGCGCCGACGCCCACGAACATCTCGACGAAGTCGGAGCCGCTGATGGAGTAGAACGGCACGCCCGCTTCGCCGGCGACGGCGCGCGCCAGCAGCGTCTTGCCGGTGCCGGGAGGCCCGGCCAGCAGGACGCCCTTGGGGATCTTGGCGCCGAGCGCCTGGTACTTGGCGGGGTTTTGCAGGAAGTCCTTGATCTCTTGCAGCTCTTCGATCGCCTCGTCGGCGCCGGCGACGTCGTCGAAGGTCGCCTTGGGCATGTCCTTGGTGATCTGCTTGGCCTTGGACTTGCCGAAGTTGAGGACGCGGGAGCCGCCGCCCTGCATCTGCGACATGAAGAACAGCAGCAGCAAGACGATGATCGCGATCGGCAGCATGCTGATCAGGAACGTCATGAACATGCTGTCTTCGGTGTAGTCGACGTCGTAATCGGCGCCGCTGCCTTGCATGTCCTCGAAGATTCTGTCGATAGACTCGGCGGGGACGTCCGCCTGGATCTTCGAGGTGTCGGAGCCCTCGACGGTGACGGAGGTCTTCAGGTCGAGTTCGAGGACCTGCTCGCGATCCTTGAGCAGCGCCGACTTGACGTTGCCGCCCTCCACCTGGGAGAGCGCCTGTTTGGTGTCGGTCTCGGTGTATTCGCTGCCTCCGGTGAAGAGGCTTCCCGCGATGACGGCGCCGAGGATGATGAGGATGATCCAGACCACAGGCCTGCGGAACAAACGCGTACGCTCCATACTGATGCGGGCGCTGCTGCGGGCGCCCGGCCCCTCCTGCACTCGACGGGATTCGCTCTGTGCGCGGCCACCACGGACCACGCCACCGGGTTTGGTGAACTTCGACGGTACACCGTACCCGCCGCTCCCCGAATATGGTCAGGCATACGGTTCTCAGCGCATTCTCAGCAGAAGATAACCCGTCGGCGACGCCGGAAGCCTCCGGGGCCGGGGAGCTGTTCGACGAGGTCAACTGGCAGGCTTGGCGAATGACGTCTTCCGCTGAATCCGCGGCCGCGCCGCACCGCTGGTATGACGCCGACATCGAACGGGTCGTCGTCTCCGAATCCGACATCCGCGACAAAATAGCCGAATTGGCCAAGCAGATCGACGTCGACTACGCGGGCGCGGACGGCTTGGTGCTGGTCGGCCTGTTCAAGGGCGCGGTCATGTTCATGGCGGACCTGGCGCGATCCCTTTCCATTCCGGTGGAGATGGATTTCATGGCGCTGTCGTCATACGGCCAGCGCGTCACGTCCTCGGGCGTGGTGCGGGTGCTCAAGGACATCGACGCCGACATCTGCGGACGCCACGTGCTCGTGGTGGAAGACGTCGTCGACTCCGGCCTGACGCTGTCGTGGCTGATGAAGTACCTGCCCACCCGCGGGCCGGCTTCGCTGGAGATGGTGTCGCTGCTGCGCAAGCCCAAGGCGCAGGCTGCGGGTCCGCACGTGAAGTACATCGGCTTCGACGTGCCCGACGACTTTCTCGTCGGCTACGGCCTCGACTTCGCCGAGCGCTACCGCGAGCTGCCCTTCGTCGGCGTGCTGAAGCCGGCGGTCTACCAGGACCAAGACCAGGACTAACCTTCTGGCGCCTCGATCCGCAGCCTTCCGGCTCGGCGGCTCGCCCGCGCGCCGGAGGGCAGGTGCACCGGCCCCTGTCCCCGCCACCTGACGGTCAGCGCGTCCATCGCGTCGATGTGGACGTAGAAGAGGTTGTCTCCGGGGACGCCGCGCGCCAGCGCCCACGCGCGCAGCACTCGGGTGCGCACCGCTCGAGGGACGTCCTGCAGCGCCGCGACGTTCACTTCGTCGCCGTCGACGGCCTCGGCGGCCACGGACGCGGCCCAGGAGTCGAGCGCCCGGTTGTCGTCGGCGACAAGCGCGGCGGTTCGCGCGAGGTTGTCCGGCAGGTCGTCGCCGAGGGCGTCGGTCAACACGGGCATGGCCGCGCGGACCCGCGCCCGCGCGAACGCGGGGTCGGCGTTGTGCGGGTCGTGCCACACCGGAAGGCCCAGCTCGTCGCAGGCCGCACGGG
>JBOGDN010000152.1:0-4553 GCA_050742995.1 Stackebrandtia sp.
GCGAGACCGTGGTCGCCGTGCGCAGCGTCTCGCCCGAGCTGGGGGTCGCGCACGACGGCGGGTTCAAGCCGCTCGGCGAACTGGGTTTCGGCAGCAACGTCGCCGACTGCGACGCGCGCCTGACCGAACGGGTCGAGGCGCGGCGAGGCGACGTGCTCACCTTGTCCACCATCACCGGCCACGCCGCGCTCGCCGAGCGCCTGGCCGGCGACTATCCCGAAGCGCTCGCCGAGGCGATGGAGGGCTTCGGCGCGGCGACGGCGGCGGCACAGGCCGGTCTGCCGTTCGCCGAGATCCGCGCCATATCCAACGTCGTCGGCGACCGCGACGTCGCCTCCTGGGACTGGCAGGCCGGCTTCGCGGCGTTGACGCGGGCGGCGAAGTCGCTGTGATGAAGCTCGCCTTCTCCCCCTGCCCCAACGACACCTTCGTCTTCCACGCCTGGGTGCACGGGCTGGTCCCGGGCGCGGCGCCCGTCGAGGTGACGTACGCGGACGTGGACGTGACCAACGCGCGGGCGCTTTCCGGCGAGTTCGACGTCGTGAAGGTCTCCTACGCCGCGTTGCCGTGGCTGCGCGACCGCTACGAGCTGCTGCCGTGCGGCGGGGCGCTGGGGCGCGGCTGCGGACCGCTGGTCCTGACCGCCTCCGCGGCGACGCCGGAGTCGCTGCGCGACGCCACAGTGGCCGTTCCCGGGGAGCGCACCACGGCCTATCTGCTGTTTCGATTGTGGTCGCGCCAGTTCACGCCGAAGCGGATCGTCGTCGTGCCCTTCGACGAGATCATGCCGGGGGTGGCCGCCGGACGTTTCGACGCCGGGCTGGTGATTCACGAAGCCCGCTTCACGTACGGCGAGCACGGTTTGACGCTGCTGCGAGACCTCGGCGAGTGGTGGGAGGCCGACACCGGCCGTCCGATACCGCTCGGCGCCATCCTGGCGCGCAAGGGTTTGGACGTCGAGGCGGTCGCGTCGTGGATTCGCGCCAGCCTCCGTCACGCGTGGGCGCGTCCGCAAGACAGCGCCGAATACGTCGCCGCGCACGCCCAGGAGCTGTCCGCCGAGGTGACGAGGCAGCACATCGACCTGTACGTCAACGAGTTCACCGCGGACCTCGGGCAGGAGGGCGCCGCGGCCGTCGACGCTCTCCTGGCGCGCGCCGCCGCGGCGGGTCTGACGCCGCGCGCTTGATGGTCGACTCATGGCAACAGCCTGGCGCGCGCGACGACAGGCCAGTTAGGCTTAATACGCGCGTCGCCCGGACGACCCGGAGACGCGGATTATGAATTCCTGCGTTGCGAGTAGAGGTCTGAAGGCTGTGCCCACCGGTCGAGTCAAGTGGTACAACGCCGAGAAAGGATTCGGCTTCGTCTCCCGGGACGACGGCGGCAAAGACGTGTTCTTGCACCGCGACGCGCTGCCCCACGACGTCACCGAGCTGAAAGCCGGACAGAAGCTCGAGTACGGAATCGTCGACACCCGACGCGGCGTGCAGGCCATGTCGGTGCAGGTCGTCGAGACCCCCCAGCGAGTCAAACCCGACGTCCCGGCGGCGCCGAAACGCTCCCCCGAGGAGCTGCACGGCCTCATCGAGGACATGATCAAGGTGCTGGAAAGTCAGGTCATGCCGTCGCTGCGGCGCGGTCGCCACCCCGACCGCAAGCAGTGCGGCAAGATCGCCGACGTGGTGCACGCGGTCGCCAGCGAGCTCGAAGGCTGAGGACGCGACGGCCGCGTCCTCAGCGGTACGTCTCCGGGTCGGCGAGCAGTTCGTTCATGGACCCCGACCGGAACCCTCGCGGATCGACGACGACCGAGGCGAAGCCTTCGACGGCGTCGAGCAGGTCGGGACGGTCGGTCAGCGCGGCGACGTGATCAGCGTCCACTTCCACGCGCGCGACGTCGTCGCCCATGTCCCGCACCCGCAGGTCGCGCACTGGCAGCCCGGCCGCGTGCAGCGCCGCGCGCAGCCGCCGTTCGGCCCGCGACACGCGGAACAGCCCGCCTTCGGTGACCCGCACCCCGTACGCGATCCGGCTCGACAGGCACGCCGCCGCGGGTTTGTCCCACGTCGACAGCCCCCAGTCGCGCGAGGCGGCGCGGATCTGCGCCTTGGTCAGCCCGGCGTCGCGCAACGGGGTGACGGCGCCCCGCTCGGTCGCGGCCTTGATGCCGGGACGGAAGCCGGCGATCGCGTCGTCGGCGTTGGTGCCGGTGGCGACGTACGCCGTTCCCTGCTCGGCCGCCAGCGGCGCCAGGACGTCCATGAGCTCGGACTTGCAGAAGTAACAGCGGTCGCCGGCGTTGACGCGGTAGCCCTCCCGGTCCAGTTCGCCGGTGGACGGCGTCAGGTGGCGCACGCCAAGACCCGCGGCGAACTCGGCGGCGGCGGCCGCCTCGGACTCCGGCAGGCTCGGCGACACCGCCGTCGCCGCCACGACGTGCCGCTTCCCCAGGGCGCGCACGGCCGCGGCGAGCAGAAACGCGGAATCGGCTCCGCCGGAAAACGCCACCGTCAGCGATCCGCACTCGACCAGGCGGCGACGCAGGTCTTCGAGTCTGCGCGGCAAAATCTCGCGCTCGGGTGGGGCTGCCATGTCGTCGAGCCTAGATCGCGCTCTCGTAAGCGGCGGCCGCGAATGAGATCAGAATTCCGTCGGCGTTGGCTCCGAAGGGTTGTCAATCGCGCCGCGAAGCCCTAAGGTTCGGCGTGATCCGCCCCGATCGCATGGAAGATGAGGCTCTGCATCGACCACCTCGCGGCAGTCAAAACCGTTATGCGCGAACGGATGCCACACAAACCCGGTCGCCGCGCGTCGTCGCTGGCCGCAGTCGTCGTCATGACGGCCGCGCTCGGCGCCGGCTGCGACGAGGAGCCGGCCGGCGAGATCACGCCGCGCCGCGCCGATCCGCCGGCGTCCGCCGCGCCGTCCGAGCCCGGCGCCGCCGAGAGACAGGCGGCCCTCGAGTCGGCGCTCAACGAATATCTCGACGACAACCCCGGCGTCTCCGCGTCGGTTTCGCTCGACGTCGACGGCTCCACACTCCACTATCGCGACGACGAGACCTTCGAGACCGCGAGCATCGCCAAACTGGAGATCCTGACGCGCTGGCTGCTGCTGCGCAACGGCGACAAGCTGCCGCGGCACGAACTCGACTTGGCGAGCCGCATGATCACCGTCAGCGACAACAACGCCGCCAACGAGCTGTGCATGACCATCGCCCGCGCGACGCGGCCCGGAGACGTGCCGGGCGGCACGGACGCGTGCGTCGACGAAGGGCTGTGGGGGGAAGACCTGACGACCGCCGCCGACCAGCTGGCGGTGCTGAATTTCGCGCTCGACCCCGAAGGCGAGCTCGACGAAGCCGACCGCGACGTCGTGCTGCGGCTGATGGGCGAGATCGCCGACGACCAGAACTGGGGCGTTTCCGCCGCGGCCCGCGACGGCGAGCCGTCGGTCCTGAAGAACGGCTGGGACGTCCGCGACGGCGGCTGGGTGGTGCACAGCGTCGGCGTGGTCGGCGACGACCTGCGCCTGGCGATCCTCACCCACGGCCACGCCGACGTCGACTCCGGCATCGCCAGCGTGGAGGACATCGCCGCGCTGACCCGCGCCGCACTCGACGGCTGAGGATGCGAGCTTTCGCTATAGAGGCCTAGCCCCGCCCCATCCGGGGGCACGCCACCCCAATAGCCTCGGACCATCTCACTATGGGTGAGCAGGACGTGTCAAGCGGTTATCTCGCCAGGCGGAATCCGCGCGGACGGGCGCTATAGGGAAACACCGGGGCGCAGCCGAGTCATTGTCCATTGTCTCTGTCGCATTATGAGGACCGTGGACGCGGCCACGGCGCCGACGGCGAAGGCGGCGAGCACGGCGACGTCCAGCCACAGCCGCGCGGAGTAGCCTCCGGAGATCGTCGCCCGCATTCCGTCCACAAAGTAGGTCATCGGCATGATCGGGTGCAGCGCGCGGAAGAACGCCGGCGCCGTCTCCATGGGGTACAGCCCACCCGCCGAGGTCAGCTGCAGCATCAGCAGCACCAGGATCAGCACGCCCCCGGCGGCGCCGAAGGCCACCCGCAGCAGGTGAGCCAGCGCCGTGAACGCCGCGACCCCCAGCGCGCACAGTCCGATCGTGCCGAGCGCGTTTTGCGGATTCAATCCGAGCCCGAGGTCCGCGACGACGTAGAGCACCACGGCGCCGGCGGCCCCGAGCCCGGCGGCCGGCAGCCAGCCGCCGAGGGCGACGTTCAAGGCGCTGACCTTGCCGGCGAGCGCGCGCGGGTTGACGGTGCGCAGCAGCAGGTACGCGACCATGCCGAAGACCCACAGCGCGATCGCGAAGAAGAACGGCGCCAGCCCGCGGCCGTAAACCCCCGCGGGGTTGGCGTTGGTCTCCTCGATGCTCACCGGCGAACCCAACGCGTCGGCCGCGGCGGCGTTGTCGGCCGGGTCGGACGAGGGCGTCTGCGCGGCGGCGTCGTCGAGGGACGAGGCCAGCTGCGCGCTGCCGTCGGTCAGTTCGGAGGCGCCGTCGGACAGCTGCGAGGC
>JBOGDN010000153.1:0-2783 GCA_050742995.1 Stackebrandtia sp.
ACGTGCGCCACCGCGGCGCCGGCTCCTCTTGCCTGCCGCCGGTCCACCCGTCAGCGGATCCCACAGTGCCTCCTTCGCAAGGTGCTCTTGACGCGTTTGAAGTCGCGCCGCGTTTTCACACACCGCCCCTTAGGCTACGGAAAAGCCTTGAGGCCAGTCGCCTTTCCAGGACGGAAAGTCCGCCCCGGAGGGTAAATTCAGCCGATTTCCATGCTTGCCCACCGACTCAGCGACACGATAGGGCCGGTACTCCGTTCAGGCTTCGCCGCGCAGTACCTCCAGCGCACGCGCCAGATCAGGCGGGTCGTCACTGCGAAACTCCACTGTCTCGCCGCGGCCCGGATGGACGAAGCTCAATCGGTAAGCGTGCAGCCACTGTCGTGTCAGCCCCAGCTTAGCGGCCAGCTTTGGGTCGGCGCCGTAGGTCATGTCCCCCGCACAGGGGTGACGCAGCGCCGAGAAGTGCACCCGGATCTGATGGGTGCGTCCGGTCTCCAGCCGCACTTCGACCAGGCTCGCCGCCGGAAACGCCTCGAGCGTCTCGTAATGCGTCACGCTGGCGCGGCCGCCGGCGCGCACGGCCCACTTGTAGTCGTGGGCCGGGTGCCGGTCGATGGGCGCGTCGATCGTGCCGCGGAACGGGTCCGGATGCCCCTGCACCACCGCCCGGTACCACTTGTCGACTTCCCGCTGTTTGAACGCCTGTTTCAGCGCCGAGTAGGCGCGCTCGCTCTTGGCCACCGCCATAAGGCCGCTGGTGCCCACGTCGAGACGGTGCACCACGCCCTGACGCTCGGCGGGTCCGTGGACGCTGACGCGGTGGCCGGCGGCGGCAAGTCCGGCGATCACCGTCGGACCGCTCCAACCCGGGCTGGGATGCGCGGCGACTCCCACCGGTTTGTCCACCACGGCGATGTCGTCGTCGGCGTACACGATCGTCAGGCCGTCCACCGGCTCGGGCGCGCAGGGCTCGAGCGGGGCGGGCGGCTCGGGAAGCAGCACCGAAAGCCACGCCCCCGCGGCGGTGCGGGTGGACTTCGGGCACGACTCGCCGTCGACGGTGACGTCGCCGCCGACGATCAGGTCGGCCGCCACCGTGCGGGACAGCCCGAACATGCGCGAGATGACCTGGTCGAGGCGCACGCCCTCCAGACCGTCGGGAACCGGCAGTTCCCGCAGTTCACGCGACACTGGAGTCGTCCCGGTCCGGTTTTACGGCCTTGCCGGCGCCTCCGTCGGCGTGGCGATCGGTCACCTCCATGAGGACCACCAGCGACACGCCGACCACCAGGCAGGAGTCCGCCGCGTTGAATATCGGCCACACCGGGGGGTCGCCGATGCTGACGAAGTCGACGACCTCGCCGAGCATGAAGCCGGGCTCTCTGAGGAATCGGTCGATCAGGTTGCCCGCGGCGCCGCCGGCGATCAGGCCGAGCCCGGCCGCCCACGGCGTCGAACCCAGGTGCCGCCAGGCGTACCAGCAGATCGCGCCGACGACGAGGACCGCCAGCATGGTCAGCGCCCAGGTGTAGTCCCGGGCGATGCCGAACGCCGCCCCGCTGTTGTGCGACAGCCTCAGGTAAAGCACGCCGCCGGGCAGCGGCACCGCCCGGCCGGGCGTCAGGTGCTGCAGCGCGAGCGCCTTGGACGCGACGTCGACGGCGACGGCTGTCAACGCGGTCGCCGCGAACAGCCCGAGGAGAAAACGCCGCCGGCGCGGCCGGGGCGTCTCTTCGGTCTCGGAGGCGTCGACAGTCTCGTCCCGAATGCTCAGCACGACTCCTTCGGTGCGCGTGCGGTCTCGTGCGCCGCCGGCTCCGAGTCGGGCTGGACGGGTCAACGACGTTCTTCGAGACTCTTACAGGTGACGCAAAGCGTAGCCGACGGGAACGCGGCCAGGCGCGCAGCCGGGATCGACGATCCGCACTTCTCGCACACTCCGTAGTCGCCGTCGTCGAGGCGCTCCAGGGCGTGCTCCACCTGCACCATGCGGTCGCGAACGCTGTTGGCCAGGCTGATTTCCTGCTCACGTTCGACCGTCTTGCTGCCGGAGTCGACTTGGTCGTCGCCCGCGGAGTCGGCCAGGCGCTCCTTCTGCATCTCGCTGATGCCGGCCACCGCCTCCTCGTGCTCCTCGCGCAGCTCGACGAGCCGTTCGTTGAGCGCGTCGCGGACCTCGGCGGTCTCCTCAGGAGTGCGCTTCGCGGTCTTTTTCGCGGCGGCCTTCTTGGCGTTCTTCTTCGCGGCCGAATCCGATGTCAGGGTTTCGGCGGCGATTGCCGTCTTCTTCTTCGTCGTAGTCATCGCGCGCTCTCAGGAGGGGTCGGCGTGGACAGAGGGAGTCCGCCGCGCTCCCGCGGAGAGAGGCGGACAGAGGAGACTCGGCCCCGGACGGTCACGACCGTTGCGCCGGCGCGGTATGCGCGTACGCTCAACACGGCCATGGCCGCCCCCCAAGTCGATCGAAATTACGAAAAGCCCCTATACAGGGGCTCGCGCGGCCAGGCACCGCGCGGTTAAGGGACGATAATACGTCACAACAATCACATAAGCAACCACGCAGAGCCAACACGGCGAACAGGACGTCGCCGCGCGCGAAGGCCGCCTCAACCAGGAAACCCGGGGTCCCGGCACGCCGCGCCGACGCCGCGAGTGAAAGGGGCGCCGCGCCTAAGCGGTCCTAGCCTCCGCCCAGTCGCGCGCACCGCCGGCCACGGGCGCCGGGCACGCCAAGGCCGACGGCCGGCCGCGGGCGCGGCCGGCGAAACAGTCCAAAACACACG
>JBOGDN010000154.1:0-5022 GCA_050742995.1 Stackebrandtia sp.
GCCGGGGATCCAGCGGGACGCCGCCGGCGCGGGCGACGATGAACAAGGTGGCGGCCAGACCGGCGCCCGCGGCCACGCCGAGCAGCATCGGGTCGGCCAGCGGGTTGCGGAACACGCCCTGGTAGCAGCCGCCGGCCAGCGCGAGCATCGCGCCGACCAGCAGCGCCAGCACCACTCTGGGCAGTCGCAGCTTCCACACGATCGCGGCGTGCTGTTCGGTCAGCCCGGAGTCGACCGCGACGCCGGGGATGCGGTCGAGCAGTTCGAGCGCGACGCGCTCGGGCGGGATGGCCACCGGGCCGATCGCCACCCCGAACACGACGGCCGCGGCGAGAACCGCCAGCGCCGCCGCGAGCCAACCCGGACGCAGCCCGGCCGAACGCGGCACTTCGCGTCCAGCCGGGCCGGCGGTGAGGGTCTGTTCGGTCATGTAATGCGGCGCCGCCGCCTCAGGCGTTCGCGACGGCGTCGACGATCGCCTTCATGAGCTCGACGACGCGCGGACCCCACCGGGAGGAGACGTCGCCGTCGAGGGCGACCACGTTGTCCTCGGCCACGGCGGTCACGGCGTCCCAGCCGTCGCGCTCGGCGACGCCGTCGGCCGACTCCTCGGAAGCGAAGATCACGTCGGGGTCGGAGGAGATGATGAACTCTCCCGACAGCTGCGGGAAGCCGCCGGTTTCTTCGGCGTCGTCGGCCTCGTCGGCGATGTTTTCGAAGCAGGCCATCTCGAGCAGGGATCCGGCGAAGGTGTCCGAGGTCAGCGAGAACAGCTCTTCGTCAAGCTCGTAGTAGGCGCTCAGCCGCTCCTCGCGCACCGGCATCTCGTCGAGCATCTCGGTGATGTCGGCGTCGATTTGCGCGGTGAGATCCTCGGCGGCCTCGAGGTTGCCGGTGAGCGAGCCGAGGTCGACGATCTGCTGGTACGTGTCGCCCAGCGACAGCGCCGCCGGCGCGTAATAGACGGGGATGCCGACGGATTCCAGGGAGGCCAGGATGTCGTCTTGGTCGTGGGAGACGACGACCAGGTCGGGGTCGTATCCGACGATGGCCTCCACGTTGGGGCTGAAGGAGTCCAGTTCGGCCTCGGGCAGGCCCTCTTCGGGGTAGTTCGACGTGGAGTCGACGGCCGCGACCTGTTCGCCGGCGTCGACGGCGAACAGCATCTCGGTGACGGTCGCCGAGATCGACACGACCCTTTCGGGTTTCTCCTCCAGCTTCAGATCGCCGGCGGAGAACTCCGCGTCGGGGGCTTCGACGCCCTCGAGGTGGCTGGCGTCGGGGCCGCAGTCGGCGGCGTCGTATTCGGGGTCTTCGGACGACTCGTCGTCGCCGCTGCAGGCGGCGAGCCCCGCCGCGAGGGCGAACGCCAACGCGGCGGCGGTCCAGGTACGTGAGGGGCGCATGACTTCTCCTATCGATGTCGAGGGGATTCGAACCGCCGACAGGAGTCGCCCGTCGTGCGAGACGCTCGGTCCTCGAAAAGCGCGTTTCGCGACGCGCCCGCGCAGGCGACCTGGCTTATCCCCTCGGCGGGGATTCACAGTTGCGGGACAGCGCCGGGTTTTCACCGGCTTCGCTGTGCGGGCGGTCTGAGACGAAGTCGACGTTAGCGCAGCGCGGCCGCACCGCGTCGGGCGGTAGACGGGCGCGGCGCCCGGCTCAACACTCGATGACGTTGACGGCCAGTCCGCCGCGCGCGGTCTCCTTGTATTTGACCTTCATGTCGGCGCCGGTTTCGCGCATGGTCTTGATGACCTTGTCGAGGCTGACGGTGTGCGCGCCGTCGCCGCGCATGGCAAGCCGGGCGGCGGTGATCGCCTTGATCGAGGCCACGGCGTTGCGCTCGATGCAGGGGATCTGCACCAGTCCGCCGACGGGGTCGCAGGTCAGGCCGAGGTTGTGCTCCATGGCGATTTCGGCGGCGTTTTCCACCTGCGCGGGGCTCCCGCCGAGCACCTCGGTGAGACCGGCGGCCGCCATGGAGCAGGCCGAGCCGACCTCGCCCTGACAGCCGACCTCGGCGCCGGAGATGGAGGCGTTCTCCTTGAAAAGCACGCCCACGGCCGCCGCGGTGAGCAGGAACCTCACGACGCCGTCGGAGGTCGCGCCCGGCACGAAACGCCAGTAGTAGTGCAAGACCGCGGGGACGATTCCGGCCGCGCCGTTGGTGGGCGCGGTGACGACTCGGCCGCCGGCGGCGTTCTCCTCGTTGACGGCGAGCGCGAAAAGCGTGATCCAGTCCATGACCCGCAGCGGGTCGACGGCGAAGCGCTCGTCCGAAAGCTTCTTGTACATCTCGGACGCCCGGCGCGGCACCTTCAGCCCGCCCGGCAGGCACCCCTGGGTGTGACATCCGGCGTCGACGCAGTCCTGCATGGCCTGCCAGATGCGCAGCAGTCCTTCCCGCACGTCGGCTTCGCTGCGCCAGGACAGCTCGTTGGCGAGCATGACCTGGCTGATCGGCAGGTCCGCGGCGTGCGCGGCCTCGAGCAGCTGCGCCGCGGTGGTGAACGGGTAGGCCACGGGCGTGTCGTCGACCTTGATGGGCGGCGCGTCGGCCCCGGGAGTGTCGTTGACGACGAAGCCGCCGCCCACCGAGTAGTAAGTGCGGGCGCGAAGCCGCGCGCCGTGGGCGTCGAAGGCGGTGAACGTCATCCCGTTGGGGTGGAACGGCAGGCTTTTGCGACGGTGCATGACCAGGTCGCGGTCGACGTCGAACGCCAGCGGGTGCACGCCGAGCAGGTTGAGCCGACGGTTTTCGCGCATCGCGGCGACGCGGTCGGCGGCGGTTTCGGTGTCGACGGTCTCGGGGTCTTCGCCTTCGAGCCCGAGCAGGACGGCGCGGTCGGAGCCGTGGCCGTGTCCGGTGGCGCCAAGCGAGCCGAAGAGCTCGGCCTTGACGCGTGTCACCTCGGAGAGCGTCCCGTTGGATTTGAGCCCGGCGACGAACATATGCGCCGCCCGCATCGGTCCGACCGTGTGCGAACTTGACGGGCCGATGCCGATTTTGAACAGTTCGAAGACGCTGATCATCGCGATGTCGCTTCCGAATTTCATGCGTGGGATCGGCACGTCGTCGTGCCGACCGGGCGCAAGCCTAACGCCGGATTCCCGCAAGCGGCGACCGGCGAAACGGCCCAATTTCAGACGCGGGTTTTGTCAGTCGCGCAGGCCGGCTTTGCGGTCGGCTTCGGCCAGTCCGGCCAGGTAGCGGTTGTACTGCTCGTGCGGGTCGTCCTCGGGCCGTCCTTCGGCGACGGCGCGTTCGGAGGCGCGGTCCAGGCGGCGTCGCTCCCGCTCGTCGCTGCGCGACCACTGCCACACCAGGGCGACGAGCAGGATCAGGCTCGGAGGCTCTCCGAACGCCCACGCGATGCCGCCGCCGGCCTTCTGGTCGGCGAGCGCGGACGGCCCCCAGTCGCGCGGCAGCGCGGAATACCAGTCGGCGGCGAGCACCTCGGCGGAGTTCATGATCGTCAGCCCGAAAATGGTGTGGAACACCACGGCGAAGAAGAAAATCAGGACGCGCAGGGGGTAGGGGCGCGGCCGGGGGGCGGGGTCGGGGCCGACGACCACCCAGTAGAACAGGCAGCCCACCGTCAGGAAATGCAGCTGCATGAACAGGTGGCCGGCGTGCTCGCGCAGCGCCCACTCCAGGATTCCGGTGAAGTACACCAGGTAGAGGCTCAGCGAGTAGAGCGCCAAAGCGACAAGCGGATGCGAGATCGCCTTGACGACACGGGAGTGCAGCGCCAGCGTCAGCCACTCGCGCGGGCCGCGCACCTTGCCGGGTTTCAACGCCCGCAGCGCCAGCGTCGCCGGCGCGGCGAGCACGAGCAGGATCGGCACGAGCATGTTCAGCGCCATGTGCTGCACCATGTGGGCGCTGAACAACACCATGCTGTATTTGGACAGCCCGGAAGAGGTGACGAGGACCGCCAGCGCCCAGCCGCCGACCCACAGGGCCGTGCGCGTCACGGGCCAGGCGTCGCCGCGGCGACGCAGCCGGATCGCTCCCGCCAGGTACAGCCCGATCGCGGTCGCGGCCAGGGCGATGAAGACCACGGAGGGGTACCAGTCGAGCAGGACGGACTTGGCGCTGATCGGCCCCGGCGTCGGGAAGCCGAGCAGCGACGTCCCGGCGTCGTCGACGCCCGGGTCTTCGGGCGGCTCGGTACGCGAAAGGGCGACGGCCAACCCGAAGGTTGCGGCCATGACGAGAATCTCGACGGCGGCGAAACGCCGGAACCTCGCCGGTCGGGCTTCCAGCCGCGGCAGGGTGACGCGGCGATGCCACAGCCCGAACCCGCCCAGGACGACCAGGGCGGCGGCCTTGGCCAGCAGCTCGCGACCGTAGGCGGTGCGCGTCAGCTCGTCGAAGGCGTAGACGCGAGTGGCGGCGTTGACGATTCCGGAGGCGGCCACGACGCAGAAGGCGACCAGCGCCAGCGCCGAGTAGCGGCGGGCCGGCTCGGCGCCGAGCTTGCGGGTCAACAACAGCGCGACCAGCCCGCCGGTCCAGGCCAAAACGCCCAGGACGTGAAAGATCATGGAGTCCACGGCGATCTGGTGGTTTCCCGACGACGCCGAATGCCCGACGAACACCTGGGGAAGCGCGGCGGCGACCGCGATCAGCGCGGCCGACGCCGTCGTCGAAACGGTCAGCGAGTTGAGGGCCGTGACCGCCGCGGCGAGCGCCAGCGCCACGGTGAGCACATAAGCCAGCCCGTACTCGGTGTCGGCGACGTAGCTCCACAGCCCCCCGGGCGTGACCTCCGCCAGCGGCGCGGGCAGGTATTCGGCGTAGTTGACGGGAAGCTGCGCGCACGCCACGGCCGCCCAGCCCGCCGCACACCAGCCGCCCACGCGACCCCACTGGAACGCGCGCGGCCGAATCCGGCCGTCGCGGTCGCCGTCGACGAAGAACGCCGCCGCGACAAGACACCCCACGGCGACGGCGGCCAGCAGGTCGCCGGCGAGCTTCAGCAGCGGAACCGCCCACACCACGGTCGTCTCGCG
>JBOGDN010000155.1:0-2545 GCA_050742995.1 Stackebrandtia sp.
TGCGAGCGAACCCCCTGAGCTGATCGAGGACCGACATGAAGATCCGCAGCCGACTCCACACGATGCGACGGCGACTCGCCCCGGCGCCGGGGCGCTGGCGTTGGCTGGCCGCGTTCGCCGCCGTCGCGGCGCTTGCCGGCGCCTCGGCGGTGTGGGCCGAAAACTCCGACGACGAGAAACCGGACGACGCGACGGCACAGGCGACCGGCGAGTTCCGCAACCCGATCAACGGCGCCGCGGACCCGACGATCGTGCACCACGACGGGAACTACTACCTGTCCACCACGCAGGGCGACCGGCTGTCGGTGTGGAAGTCCCCCAGCCTCGCCGGACTGCTGACCGCGCCGCGCCAGGACGTCTGGATCGAGTCCGACCCCAGCCGCAACCAGCAGATGTGGGCGCCGGCGCTGCACCAGTTCGACAGTCCCGAGGGTCCGCGGTGGTACCTCTACTACACCGCGAGCGACGGCGTAGACGAAAACCACCGGATGTACGTGCTGGAGTCCGAAGGAGACGACCCGGCCGGACCGTACCAGTTCAAGGCGAGGATCGCCGACCACGGCGAGTACGCCATCGACGGCGAGCCGTTCATGCTCAACGGAAAGCCGTATTTCGTGTGGACCGGCCCGGGCCGCGGCATGGGCGGACCCTCGCAGCTGTACATACAGGAGATGAGCGATCCGTGGACGACCGTCGGCGACCGGGTCGCGATCCCCGCCGACGGCGGCTGCCCGGAGGTGCGCGAGGGGCCGACCCCGCTGTACGGCGACGGCCAGACCTTCCTGACCTACTCCACGTGCGACACCGGGAAACCGGACTACCAGCTGTGGATGAAGAGCATCGCCGACGGCGCGAACCCCATGGATCCGGCGTCGTGGGTCCAGCACGCCGGACCCGCCTTCGCCCGTGACGACGCCGCCGGGGTGTGGGGGCCGGGGCACCACTTCTTCTTCAAGTCCCCCGACGGAACCGAAGACTGGATCGCCTACCACGGCAAGAACACCGGCGAGTACACCTACTCGTTCCGCACCACGCGCGCCCAGAAGATCGGCTGGAACGACGACGGCACGCCCGCGCTGGGCACGCCGCTGGCGGCTGGAGCGACCCAGGCGCTGCCGTCGGGAGATCCCGGTCCCGGCACGCGGGCGATCAACGACTTCGACGTCGGAGGCGACGACTTCCAGGTGGAATACGCCGGGACCTGGAACTCGGGCAGCGGCTGCGGCGTCCAGTGTTATCAGGGCGACGACCACTGGAGCCAGGAAGCCGGCGCCACCGCCACCTTCACGTTCACCGGAACCCAGATCGCGCTGTTCAGCGTCCGCGACGTCGGCAACGGGTACGCCACCTTCTCGATCGACGGAGGCGACGAGTCCGAGCCGGTCGACTTCTACAGCGACATCCGCGTCGGCGAACAGCCCAACTACGTCAGTCCCGTGCTGGAACCCGGGACTCACACGTTGCGGGTGACGGTGACCGGAGAGAAAAACTCGTCCGCAAGCGCGGCGTTCGTCAGCGTCGACAGGGCGGAGGTGTACGGCGGCTAGCGCTGCTGCTCGTCGAACTGGCGGGCCAGCCGCTTGGGCGCGGCCAGCTTCCAGCCGTCGGCGACGACCTCGGCGACCTCGCCCCAGTCGCACGTCCCGTCCAGGCGCACGGCGACCCAGCCGCGCGGTCCCAGATAGGGCGGAGCGAAGAACCGTTCGGGGTCGCTGCGGATCAGCTCCTGCTGTTCGCCGTGCGTGGACTTGATCCACGCCGCCGGGACGCCGTCGCTTTCCGCGTAGATCGCGAAGGTCTTGCCGCGGATCTTGAAACTGGGATGGTGCACCGTCGTGCTCTCGGCCGACTCGGGCAGACCGGCGCACACGTCGCGAAGACGCTCCAGCTCAGCATCAACCATGGGCACAGCGTATGACGGGCCTGCGACGTCTGGCCCCGGCTCGTCGGAACATCGTGTCCGTTCGGCCGGACGGGAGAGCCCGCGGACCGGGTTATATTTCGGCCATGGCACGCGCTTCGTATGAACTGGCCCAGGTCAACATCGCCCGCATGCGGGCGCCGCTCGACACCCCGCTGATGTCCGGCTTCGTCGACCAGCTCGAGCCGGTCAACGCCGTGGCCGACGCCGCCGAGGGATTCGTGTGGCGGCTGCAGACCGAAGACGGCGACGCCACCGCCTACCGCGTCTTCGACGACGAATGGCTCATGGTGAACATGTCGGTGTGGACGTCGCCGCAGACCCTGACCGCTTATGTCTACGGGCCCGAGCATCGCGCGGTGCTGCGCGGCCGACGCCAGTGGTTCCACCAGCTCAGCCAGGCCGTCACGGCCCTGTGGTGGGTAGAGGCCGGACATCGCCCCACCGTCTCCGAGGCCGAGGAGAAGCTGACGCTGTTGCGTGACAACGGCCCGACGGCCGAGGCGTTCACGCTGCGCACGACCTTCCCGCCGCCGGGAAGCTCCTCCCGCGAGCCTGTCGAGCGCGACCTGATCGGCTGCGAGGCCGACTGATCGTGCGCCGCGTGCCGGCCGAGAGTGCGGC
>JBOGDN010000156.1:0-6482 GCA_050742995.1 Stackebrandtia sp.
GAACACGCCCATGTCGTTGTCCCGGGCCGCCACCGTGTAGATCTCCGGCGAGCCGTCGGCCGCCTCGCCAACCGCGCCGCCGCCCGCGGTGGCGTAGCTCATCGGCACGCCGAGCGAGACCAGGCCGGAGTCGGGTTCTTCGGCGCCCGCCGAAGCCGTCGCCGTCGACAGAGCGCCGAACAGAAGCAGAAACGCGACCGCGAAGGCGCAGCGGCGTCGCAGAGTGGAGGTGCGCGGGGAGAACATGTCGCTCCTTACAGTCGGGGGCCTGACTGCGGCAATTTGGGACGGGACCGAAATTACCAACAGCCGAAGCTAGGAGTCAACACCCGAAGCCACGCCGCGGCGCCGCGACCAACAAAAGAGCCATGACCCGCATAGCGCGGGCCATGGCGAAACACCTTCACGTACGCCGAAAGCGAGATCTGACAGACGCGTCGAGCTAGTACGGCTGGCCGTAATGGGTGCGCGGCCCCCAGCCCATCTCGTCGCGTAGGCCGTTTTCCGTGTACTCGATGGGGTGGTCGGGGTCGATCCGAGTGCGGGTGCTCGGGTCGTCGTCGTGGTCGATCGGCAGCCCGGCGGCCTGCCGCTCGGAATTCTTGGCGCCCACGCGCTCCTCCGGGCCCACCAGGTCGAGGAACTTCTTCTCGCGGACGTAGTCCGGGTCGCTGGGGTCCTCGTGGCGACCGCCGACGGTGGTGTCGTTGTAGTAGTCGTAGGCGTGCCCGAGCTCGTGGTACAGCACTGTGGACGGGGGTTTCTCGTCCTCGCTGTCGTACTCGGGGTTGACGTTGATGTTGACGTCGTGGCCGAGGAGACCGTCGAAGCCCGGGTTGGCTTGGCCGTTGTCGTCGTCGAATTCGTTGATGACCAGTTCCCGCTCGCCGGGCATCCAGTCGTGACGGCTGTTGTCCACGTGGCCGGCGAGGTTGGTCAGCATCTTCGACCCGTCCTCAGAACCGGACAGCATGTCCAGGTCGGCGCGGATGCGGTCCTGGAACTCCTCGGAGCCGTCGATCTTGATGAAGCTGTTGTCGACGATCTTGACGTTGGTGCGCTTCTCGCCGTCGGTCACCTCGTCCTCGGTTTGCACCATGGTCTTGTCGGCGCCTTCGCCGCCGTAGACGTCGTCCTTGCCGTCGCCGCCGTAGATGACGTCATTGCCGTCGTTGCCGTACAGGTGATCCTCGCCGCGACCGCCCGACACCACGTCGTCGCCGCTGCCGCCGTCGACGACGTCGTTGCCGTCGGCGCCTTCCAGGTAGTCCTTGTCGGCGCCGCCGGAGATCTGGTCGTTGCCGTCGAGTCCGTAGATGGTGTCGGTGCCGTCGCCGCCGGAGATGACGTCGTCGCCGTCCTGGCCGTCGATGTAGTCATAGCCCTGGCCGCCGAGGATCTCGTCATTGCCCGCGTGGCCATAGATCTCGTCGTCGCCGCTGCCGCCGTCGACGACGTCGTTGCCCTTGCCGCCGTCGATCTCGTCTTTGCCTTCGCTGCCGTAGATCCGGTTGTTTCCGTCGCTGGGGTTGCCACGCCGCAGTTCCGGGTCGCCGTGGCCGACCTTGATCTCGTCGTCGCCGCGACCCGACGACACGTAGGCGTCGCCGCCGGCGGCCGGGATCTTGTCGTCGCCCGAACCGGTGGAGATCTGGTTGTTGTTGCCGAAGGTGCGCACCGTGTCGTTCCCGGCGCCGGTAGAGACCCGGTTGCCGTCGCCGTTGACGATGGCCTCGTCGTTCCCGGCGCCGCCGATGATGTTGTTGCGGCCCTTGGCGTCTCCGGAAGTGGCGTCTCCGGCTCGGACCGTGTCGTCGCCGTCTCCGCCCACCACGGTCACGTTCGCGGTGGAGCCCCCGGCGATGTCGACCTCGTCGTTGCCGGAGCCGCCGCGCACCACCACATTGGTGCCCGGCGGATAGGTGAACTCCTTGCCGTCCACGGTCGCCACGACAGTGCCGTCCGGTCGGGTGGAGACCTTGGTCTTCTCGTCGCCGGTGCCGGTGTTCACCACCACCGGACCGTTGGGGATCTGGATCGCGGACGGGCCCGGGTACTCGGGCGGCAGCTTGAACGGCGGGCCGCCCTTGGCCTCGGCCACGTCCTGCCAGTCGGTGCTGACCGCCTGCCACTCCAACATCGCGGTGCTCAGGTGGGTGGACTGATTCGCCAGCCCGGTGTCGACCTCGCCGCGGATCCGTTTGGCCTCGCTGACGGCGTTCGTGACCTTCGTGGTCTCGGCGGCGTCCTTGGGGGCGAAGATGATCTTGTTGTAGCCGATCTGGCAGGTCACCGCGCCGGTGATCGCGTTCTCGGCAGTGATCAGCTCCTCCTGCTTGTTCTTCAGCAGGGTCGCCACCGCGTCCAGCACTCCCGCCACCGACTCGGCGGGCGTCTTGGTGTCGATCAGACTGGTGCTGAGGTTCTTCTGGTGCCGTTCGTAGGACTCCCGGACGTCGCCGGCCCACTCCTTGTTGTACAGCTTCTTGGCGTGGGTGTTGAGATCGTCTCCGGCGTCCTCGCCGTCCCCGGCCAGATCTCGCCACGCGGTCGCGGCTTTCTCGATCTTGCCGGGATCGGCCTTCAGCCACCACCAACGACGGTCGACGTTAATCTTCGGTTCAGCCATGAAAAGTCCTAATGAGGAGGAGTGGGGCTCGGACCGGGTGTGGGGCTGGGTTGTGGACCCTTTGGACGGCGTTGCCGTTCCAACTCTCGGGCGTTTTCATCGTCTTGTGCCTTGTATGAGAACGCGGTGCGATAAATGCGATCGGTGTCGCCTTCCAACACGTCGGCGAGATCCTCAATCGCCAGACCGGCCGTTTCCAGAACACTGCCGTAGAAGCTGGCGAAGCTCTCCACACCGGTGGTGTTGCCCAGCACGGACTGACTGAGCGTGACCTGCTCACGCGCCTTGCTGAGGGCGTCTCTCAGATCGCCGGCGACAGTGGTGCAATTGTTGCCCAACGTCGCCATTTCGACTGGATCCGCGCGGACTTCCTTGGTCATGCCCGGCAGGCTACTTCACGAATGCAAACCCCCCAAGGCAATCGTCGGCACATTCTCCGCATTTATGGGTAACGTCACTAAAACGGCCCTGGCTCGCGTTCGACGATTATGGAGAATTCATAGCCCGCCAACGTGAGCCGGGCCATAGGCGGTTGACGCTTTCGATGTGCTCGCAGCAGGCGGCCGACGTCGCCATAGCGCTCGCCCTCGCATGGACGTCGCCGCTGGCCACGCGCCAACTGGCGCCTGCTCTGGTCTCGACGCCGACAATCGGCTGTCGGAGCGCCTCCACGCAATTGGGGAGGACTCAACCTTCGGGTTGCCAGGACGGGTCGCGGCCGATGAAGGCCATGAACTTGTCCTGTGCGGAGGCTTCGCGGGCGACGGGCGCGGCGGGGCCGAACTGCCCGCTGTCGCGCAGCATCTGCTCCACCGGCTCCATGGCCGCCAGCGCGACGCGGCAGCGCTCCCGGCCCAGGTCGGGCTCGCGGCCAAGCGCCTTGGCGAGGTCCCAGGAGTGCATCCAGACGTCGGCGGTGTAGAACTTGTCGATCGCCTCGTCCACGGGCATGTCGCCGGTGTGAGGGTTGCTGAGCACCCGCCCGGCGGGGTCGTCGAGGATGGCCTGGATGTCGGTGACGTGCTGCTTCCAGGCGGCGACCGGGTTGGCCTCGACGTCCAGGGCCGCAAGCTCGATCCCGGCGCCGGTGAGGAAGCCGCGGGACCACTCGACCAGGTGTTTCACGATGTCGACGGCCGTCCACTCCGCGACCGGGCTGGGCCGCCCCCAGTCGCCGGCTGAGGCGGACTCGACCAGCTCGGCGAACCGGGCCGCGTCGTAGGCATGCTGCCGGGCCGGATTCTTGGGCGCGGGCGTCATCTCAGGCCCCTTTCGCGAGCAGCTCGTCGAGCTTGTCGAAGCCCTCGTCGACCCCGACGTCCATGCCGCTGGACAGGATGCCGTCGCGGGTCTCGAAATCCTCCACGACGCTGAGCACCCTCAGCCGCGTACGCCTGCCCTCGAGTTCGGCGAAGGTCAGCGTCTCCAGCGCGACTCCGTCGGGCTCGCCTTCATAGGTGAAGGTCCACACGATCCGCTCGTGCGGCCGCACCTCGTGGAAGCTGCCGTAGAAAGAGGCGATCTCCTCGCCGTCGCGATCGTTGGCGAAGGCCCATTCGCCGCCCGTGCGGGCTTGCCAGCTGGTGATCCTCGTGGTCACCGAGCGCGGCCCGACCCATTGCGAGTAGAGCTCGGGGTCGACGTGGGCGCGGAACACCTGCTCGGGAACTGCGTCGAACTCCCGGATGATCTCGATCGTCGGGACCTTCTTGTCCGCCACGATCTCGGTCTCGTGCTTGGTCATGATGCGTCCTTCGTGTGAGTTTGCTTCTGGCCCTTGCCGTCGGCCATCCGGCCCAGCAGGACGTCGAGGCGTCGATAGCGCTCCTCGGCCTCCTGCCGATAGCGCTCGATCCACTTCGTCATCAGGTCGAACGCCTCTGCGTCCAGGTGGACCGGCCGGCGCTGGGCGTCCTTGCTGCGGGTCACCAGTCCGGCCTCCTCGAGCACTTTCACGTGCTTGGAGATCGCCTGGAGGCTCATGCCGTACGGCTCCGCCAGCTCGCCCACGGTCGCGTCCGCGCCGGCCAGCCGGGCCACCAGGTCGCGCCGGGTCGGATCGGCCAGCGCCGCGAACGCCCGGTTGAGCTGCTTGGTGCTCTCGTCCGCCACTCTTCCTCAACTCATCGGTTGAATACAACGCTAGACCGCCGGCCGAGCATTGTCAACCCGACGGTTGAGAAAGCCGGAGACACGCCGTTCGCGGCGCCACGGCGCCGGCATCTTCGAAGAAGGCGACCTGCTACGCCGACTACGGCGCGTCGCCAACACCCGCACCGAATGAACGGCGCGGGTGTCTCAGCGGAGTGTCCCGCTACTTCACCAGTTTGGCGTCGAGATAGTCCACACCGGCTAGGAAGCCGGTTGACTGGTCGTTCTTGCCGGTGACCGTCAAAGTCAATTGATGCTTTCCGGCGGTCAGGTCGTGCCGGCCGTAGTCCGTCGGATCGGGCACGGTGACCGTCGAGTCATAGCCGTCGAACTGATCGCCGATCGCCGAACCGTCCAGGGCCAGCGTGCTGATGCCGTAGTCCGGCGCCTTTGTCCGCGATACCGTCACCTCGTACGTGCCGTCAGCGGGCACGGTGAACTCCACTGTGACCGTCTGGTCCGCCTTGTCCGGACGGAACCACAGCTGGGCGCCGCCGGACCACTCCACGCCGCAACAGTTCGGCTGCGACTCCACTGGCGCGGTGGTCTGCTGCGGCGGCAACAATCGCTCCGCCTCCACCCGGACGGTGTTCCCGCTGACGCCCTCGATCTCGGCGGAATGCGGACCGGCGTTGCCGTCGGCGTCCACCGCGCGAACCCGGTAGTACCAGGTTTCACCGAGACCGACGTCGGTGTGATCGAACCCGGGCGCCGTGGTCTTCGCCAGCAGGTTGTCCGGGCCGGGCGTGAATCCCCGGGTGGTCGATCCGTACACCTCGTACTTCGGGGCGTACACGTCGTCGCCGGTCGGTTTCCAGCTCACCGAGATGGCGTTGTAGTCCTTGGTCTCGGCGGCCAGCCCGCCCGGCTCGTCCGGGTTGTCGCCGTTCCCGGCGCCGGGTACCACCGACAGCGCGGCGTACGAGGCGGCGTGGAACGCCGGACGGTCGGCCGCCGGAGTCAATTGCACGGTGATCGACGACTTCCCGGCGGTCGCCGAGGCCGGCAGCGCGAAGCTGTCGTCCAGCCATCGGGAGGACTGATTGGACAGCGGCTGATCCCAGACGCCCACCGCCTCGCCGTCCACCGACACCTCAGCGGCCTGATAACCGGAGTTCTGGTCTGAGGTTCGGCGCAGCACCACGCCGTTGTTTCCGTCGTCGACGGCCATGGTGAAGCTGACCGGGGAGTCGGCGGCCCGTCCATCCAGTGTGACTGGAGACGCCGGTCCGTCGTGGCCCTCAAACGTGCTGGACAGCGTCTCGACCTCACCCGGGCTGTCCGATGTGTATCCGTGCTTCTCTTCGCTGGTCTCGTCGCCGACGTCGAGGGTGTCGGTCCAGCTCAACTGGGCGTCCGGCTGCTGATAAAGGTATGTCGTGGAGCCGAGCAGCGCGGGTTCGTTGTTGGCGGGCCCGTGCTCGATTCCGAATCGGATACTGGAGTCGAACTCCATCCCCTCGGCCACGAACAGCCTGTACATGCCGGTGCAGTCGAATTCGCAGTTCGCCTCCTTCTCCTCGTGCACCGGGTTGCCGTTCACGGGCGCGTTGAAAGTGCCGCGGTTGAAGTACCAGCCGCCCTCGTAGAAGTCCTCTGTTCCGGTGCCGTGCACGTCCGGGCTGAGCGACCCGTCGGTGAACACCCGCTCGTCGCCTTCCAGGTAGTTGCGAATGTTGCCGGTCTCGGTGTGGCCCTCGAC
>JBOGDN010000157.1:0-8999 GCA_050742995.1 Stackebrandtia sp.
GGGTTATGAAGCTGAGTGCTCACCGACCATCGCGACCAGCACCTGCTGGCTCTTGCGAGACCGCGACCCGCGCGGCGACGGCTGGGTCGCGCGCCCCTAGGGTGGGCCGATGACTTCGGTCAAGCAGGTACAAGTCACCTTCGACTGCGCAGAACCTGAGCGCATCGCTCGTTTCTGGTGCGAGGTGTTGGGGTACGTCGTACCGCCGCCACCGGAGGGGTTTGCTACTTGGGACGATTTCGATCGCGCGCTGCCGCCTGAGCGTCAGGGTTCAGCGTTCGCATGCATTGATCCCACAGGTGTGGGCCCGCGACTGTTCTTCCAGCGCGTTCCCGAAGGCAAGGTCGTCAAGAATCGGCTGCATCTTGACGTGCGTGCCGGCGCCGGGCTCGTGGGTGAAGAACGCCTCGCCACACTCGAAGCCGAGTGCGCACGACTGGTCGCGCTCGGCGCGGTACGCGTGCGGCTGCTGCCTGCCGATGACGACGAAGAGTCGTGCATCGTGATGCAGGACATCGAGGGCAACGAGTTCTGTCTCGACTGACAGGCGACACCCAGCTCTCGGACACGGCTGAATGCCACGATCACTGAGAACGGGCACTTGTCTCAACTTGGGTAGGGCACGTATGCTGCTCGACCGCAAACTCGGGCCAGCCGACCTCGTCGATAAAATCATTTGATCCACTGTGTGATTGGGTGGCAGACTGCGTTGTCATGCCTGCGGTCGAAAAGATGCACGATGACGAGGTGGACATAGACGTGCCGCTGGTGGCACGTCTGCTTGCCTCGCAGTTCCCTCAGTGGGCCGACCGGCCCATCCATGTCGTTGCTTCATCGGGCACGGACAATGTGACGTTTCGTCTCGGAACCGACCTGGCTGTGCGCCTGCCGCGCACACCGTGGGCGGAGGGCCAGGCGGAGAAGGACCGCACCTGGTTGCCGCGCTTGGGCCCGCAGCTGCCGCTCGCCGTGCCCGAACCGGTCGCCCTCGGGGCGCCGGGCGAGGGTTACCCGTTCACCTGGGGTGTGTACCGGTGGCTGGACGGCGAGACGTTCCGGCTGGATCGCCTGACCGATCCCGCTCAGGCCGCGGCTGACCTTGCCGGGTTCATCCGCAGTCTGCGGGCCGTCGACACGGCCGGGGCGCCGGCGCCGTCCGACGACCCCTTCGACCGCGGCACGCCGCTGGCGCCGCGTGACGCCATGTTCCGCGAAGCACTGGACGAGCTGCGGGACGAGTTCGACACCGGACTGGTGCTCGCGGCATGGGAGGCGTCGTTGGCGGCCTCGCGGTGGGACGGTCCACCGGTGTGGATCCACGGCGACCTGATGACCGGAAACCTGCTGACGACCGATCGCCGGCTGTCCGCGGTCATCGACTTCGCCACCTTGCGTGCCGCCGACCCGGCCGGCGATCTGCTGGCCGCGTGGTACGTGTTCGAAGGCGAGTCACGACAGGTGTTCCGCGCCGAGCTGGACGTCGACGACGACACCTGGGCCCGCGGACGCGGCTGGGCCCTGTCCCTTGAGCTGATAGCCATCCCCTACTACCGGGCGCGCAACCCCGACGCGGTCCGCGAACCCTCGCAAGTGATCGTCGAGACGCTCGCCGACTTCGCCGCCGAACACTAGAACGGCCGACCGAACGCGTCAATGCCGCACACCGAATGAGACCGGACACCCGCGAAACTCCAAGAAATGCCAACTTCGACGGCGGCCGGATATCGATCCAGCCGTCGCCGCGGCAATTCCGTTGCGACCGTGCGAGCTCCTGCCTAGCCTGAGCCCATGCACAATTACCCTCCCCTCAACCTGCGAGTTACCACCCCTCGTTTGGAACTGGCCGGTGCGACAGATGACCTGCTCGACCGGCTCGCGCCCTTGGTGCGCGACGGCAAGGCCATGGCTGAGCCCGCTCCATATGACGACCCCATGTCGTTGTACGAAAAGGACCCTGAGAAGCGGGTGACCAAATGGCTTCAAGGCATCTGGAAAGGACGCGGCAAAGTCGACCCCAACTTCTGGCGCCTGTACTTCGTAGTCCTGGTCGACGGCACGCCAGTGGGGATGCAGGACCTGACGGGGGACCGGTTCTCGACTTTCGGTACCGTCGTCACCTTTTCATGGCTGTCGACTGAGGCTCGCGGGCAAGGTCTCGGGCGAGAGATGCGTCAGGCCGTCCTGCAGCTGGCCTTCGACGGGCTTGAGGCCAAGGAGGCCGGGAGCGATGCGTTCATGGACAACCGAGGATCCAACGGAGTTTCACGCGCCCTAGGGTACGAACCCAATGGAACAACGTGGGACAGTCGGCAAGGCAAAGCAGGTCTGTTGCAGCGCTGGCGACTAACACGAGAGGCGTGGCAGCCTCATCGTCGCGCCGATATCAAGATCCAGAATATTGACGCGACGAAAGCCACCCTCGATTTGCCCTAACCGGCCGGCCAACGCCGACTTGTGGATGTATGAGAACGTTCCCGAGCCTGAGAAATCCTCAGTGGTCAGATTCGTAAAGGGCAATGTCCAGCTTGTCCATGTGGACAATATGCGCTGAGGTTTATCGGGCAGTTGATCTTTGCTGAGCACCTGTAGCTGTCTCGAAATCAACTCCATCGAATACCGTGTCGTCGAACCAAGTGTCTTTGCCAAAGGAGGCGGCTTTAAATTCTGCGCCGTAATTGAATGATGCGCCGCTGAACATAGCGCTTGCTTCAAAGCTAGCATGTTCGAACTGTGCTGTGCCTTTGAACGAGGCTTGTTCAAATATGGCATCTCCCTTGAATGAGGTCTCCTGAAATGATGCATCATCCATAAAGGTGGCAGCAGTGAAGTTGACATTATGTAGCCTGGCAGAGCCAAGGTTGAGTTTCTCAAGGTATGCACCTGCCAAATCTAGGCGATCATGGCTCCAATATTCGGAAGTGTCTGCCTTCAGATGTCGTTCGATTATTCCTTGAGCGGTCAAACGCACTTGACGTTCTTCGTAGGCATTGCTTGCCGATAGTGGAGTGAGAGGCTCGGCGTAATCTACAGCATCATCCGCTCTCCAACGCATGGGCGACGCGATCGTCGCATTGCGAGAAGATTCTGGCGGGCTAAAAGGCATACGGAGGTAGGCGCACACCTCGTTGAGTACGAGCTGACGCAGCGCCGGGTGCTGATCGGCTAGGCGCTCCAGGTTGTTGAGGCCGCCGATCCTCACGGCTGGTTTTTCGGAGCCCAGCTGGTCCACAGCTCTCAGCCGCAACTCGGTGATGCGTTGCTCTTGGTCATGCTCCTCAATGTGGGCTTGTCGCCGCTGAGCCAGGCGATGCTCTAGTTCTTGAATACGGTTCGCTTGTTCTTGAAGCCAGCGGAGTCTGATGCGCACCACGAGGGTGACTACGAGGCCAGTTCCGCCGACAGCGGCCATGGACGTCGTGACGAACAGGAATCGTTCGCGGCCTTCGACTGGACCAGATAGGCCCGGCGTGCCCAGGACAATCCACAGTAAGAAGCCGAACGCGGCAGTTCCAAGCCAGGCAATCAGCACCCAGACCAGTGCGTGAACCCACACGGGCCACTTGGGACGGACCGTGCTGTAATGCGGAAAGAGGGGATGTACCGACCTATCGGGGTCATCGTCGTAAATGGTGTAACCGTAGCCGCGTACGACTCGCGCATGTTCCGACGTGTCGGTACAGGCCGAAGCCTGAGCGGGCTTCTACGGTGCGGCTCTTGGACTCGGCTTCGCTCAGCCGAGCCTCGCCAGTGGCGAGAACGCTTGTCGCGTCTCGGATTGTTTCGAGGTCGATTCCAAGTCGTCGACGTCGTCCATGCTGCGGAAGGTGCGTGCCGGCCCCCATCGTCTCGTTGCCCGCGCCCGTCCCCGTTCCCCTCTGTCTCGGGACACCTTGACATGTCCAGCAATATAAAGATTGGAATTTAGCCAAGGAAGGATATTGTCTTGCGCCCCTCCCCCCGCAAGCTTGTCGGCGCCGCCGCGGCTCTGGCGACGGCCTCAGCCGCCGTTGTCGTTGCCACGCAGGCGTTCGCCGACCCGGACCAGCCCGACGACGACGCCGACACCCGCGTCGTCAACCACGAAGTCTTCTCGCCCGACGGATCCATCACCCGCGCCGACGTCACCGTGCCCGCCGTCGAACCCCCGGCGCCGGCGGCGGACGTGGCGGCCGCCGAAGTCACCCCGATCATCGAAAACGGCCCCAGCGACGAGAAGTTCGACATCGTCGTCGTCGGGGACGGCTACACCGAGGGCGAACTTGACCTCTACGAAGAGCACGTGCGCAGCAAGGTCGACCACGTCTTCAGCGTCGAGCCTTTCACCGCCTACAAAGACCAGTTCAACGTCTGGATGGTCGACGTCGTCTCCAACGAGTCCGGCGTCGACAACGACCCCGAGCCGGGCGTCGAAAAAGACACAGCCATGGACATGCACTTCTTCTGTGGCGACATCGAGCGGCTGCTGTGCGTCAACGAAACCAAAGCCAACCAGTACGCCGCCGAGGCGCCCGGCGTCGACCAGGTGCTCGCGCTCGGCAACTCCGCGAAGTACGGCGGCGCCGGCGGGGACGCCGCGACCTCCTCGGGCGGCCACGCCGACTCCGGAGAGATCGCCGTCCACGAGTTCGGCCACTCCATCGGCGGCCTCGCCGACGAGTACGACTACGGAGAGGACGGCGCCTACGACGGCCCCGAGGTGTCCGAGTCGAACGTCTCCATCTACGACCGCGCCACCCAGGAGGCCGAGGAGATCAAGTGGCACCAGTGGATGGGCGAGGACTCGCCCGACGGCGGAATCGTCGACACCTACGACGGCGCTCGCTACTACAAGAGCGGCATCTTCCGTCCCACTGAGGACTCGATCATGCGCAGCCTGGGCAACGAGTTCAACCTGCCCGGCCGCGAGGCCATGGTCGCCGCGTTCCACGACCTCGCCGCCGTGGCGTCGCCGTCGACGCCGGCCGGCCCGGCCGCGCGCGGCGAGGAGCTGTCGGTAGCAGTGCCGGAGGTGCCCGGGCCGCACGAGATCACCTGGACCGTCGACGGCGTGGCAGTCGAAGACGCAGTCGGATCCCTAAGCCTGGACACCGCCGCGTTGCCCGCCGACGCCGGCGAAGTCACCGTAGTCGTCGTCGACGCCACGGACTGGGTGCGTGACGAGTCGCTGCGCGCCGAAAAACTCACCGTCGAGTTCACCTGGCAGCTCGACTAACCTCTGGAGGCCTCCGCATCCGCCGCGCACGCGCACACCCGCGCGTACGCCGCCGCGGGGGCCTCCAACCTCCTCCCCAATGGCTTCAGCCTATAAATCTGGGAGCGCTCCCCGCAAATCGGCCCGCCAGCCCTGTGTATAACTGCCGCAATGTGGAAAACCCAAAGTGGACCAAAGGGGCGGGGCGACTACCCAGCGCACCACAGCAGCTCCGGCGCCTCGCCGAGCCGGCCCGCCACAACGGCGTTTTGCTGGAATTCGCGCCCGATCCGCACCGACGCCTCGGGATCCAGCCCGAGGGCCAGGACGCTCTCCTCGGGCGTCCACGTCTGATCGTCGCCGATGCCCAGGCTCGGCAACGTCAACGCGCCCAGATCGCGCAGCCGGTCCTCGAGCATGAGATTGCGGCGCCGGTTCTCTGAAAGCGACAGCTCCCGGGATCCCGGGTTCCAGGCGGTGAGAAAACCCCAGGCGCGCATCCGGCGCCGGACCAGCAAGTCGTCGAGCGCATGGCACCGCGCCCCGACCCGGATGTCGATCGTCCCGTGCGGCGCCGTCGCACGGTAGGTGGTGTGGCGATACGCCTCGGCCAGCCCGTCGGGCGTCGCCGCCGACGGCGTGCGCCGCACCCGGTCCAGAACCAGGCACGTGTCCGTGTCCCAGTCGGGCAGCGGCTCCGCGTCGACGCCGCCGTCCCGCGCGTCGAGCCTCAGCCGCACGCCGCTGACCTCAGCCGGAAGCAGACCGGCCTTCTGCTCGGCGAACCGCCGCCGCGACACCGGCGTCCACTCCGGCTCTCCTTTCCGCACAAGCGATCCGGACGCATGGCGCAAGTGCGGTCCGTAGAACGTCCAGCACGTCTGGCCGCGCGTCTCCGACGTCAACGCCGGACGCGCCAGCGGCGAAAACATGCCGAGGTGCTCCAGCCACGCCTTCTCCTCGCCGACGGGCCCGAACTTGTATCCCTCCTTGGCGTGCGCGAAGACGTCGTGAACCACTCGGAACATGTCGTTGGCCAACAGCTCATAACCGTCGACGCTCACGCCCGTCGGCGCGGCCGTCGGGTTGTCGTCGTGACACACGTCGTCCTCGCCCCAGCGTGACCGTGTGGGAAGAAAGTACAGGTGACGGTCGCGCCGAACGTCGTCCATCATGTGCCCGCTGTCGCGGTACGGCTCGCCGGAGCCGGTCCAGGCTTCTATGTGGATCCCGAGGTCGTCGACGACGCACTCGAACTGGTCGGCGATCTCTCGGATGTACTGCCGGTAGGAGCTTCGGACGACGGGATCGTCCGGCTCGTGGGCCATCGCTTCGAAAAGATCGGCGATGAGCATTCCCTTTTGTTCTGTCGGGGGAGTGAAGTCGGGGGTGTCGTGTTTCAGGCCGATGTTTTCGGCATACCGCCGAGCGCATCGGCGAATCAGGTCGTTCCCTTGTTCGCGCAAGGGTTTTCTCCAAAAATCGGGCTAAAGGGGTAAAGCGGTTAATTCCTCACTCAGCTCCTCGCCGAAGACACACTGCCATTCGTCGACTATCTCTTCTGCCAGGAAACTCGGAAACGGATGCACGCCGGGCTCAAGGCGTGCGGTCAACAGCAAGTCGACGGCGAGGTTGTGCGCGTGGAATACCGGGTCCAGATACCGCATCAAAGTCGGCGCTTTGACGGCGAAGTTCACCGGCTGCTTGTCGTGCAACACGTCGGACGCGGCGAAGCCGTCGCCGAACTCGTCCTCGGCGCCCATGTTCGCCAAGTGCGCGTCTTGAAACGCCGCCGGGTCGAAACGATCTGAGACGACGCCCTTCACGCCGGTCGCGGTTACCGCGGCAAAGGCCCGCCGCGCCCAGTTCTCGATCCTGGCCGTCTCGTCGGCGTGCATGGCCTCGCAGCCGGCGCGTTCGGCCGCCGCCAACGCGTCCGCGTCGACGTCGACGACCGCGACGACGCCGGTGTGCGGACGCAGCGCCCGCACGATTCCCCTGCCCACCTTGCCGTAGCCGAAGACGAGGAAGGCCTCGCCGGCGATGGGCCGGGGTACGAGCTGCCGGAAGGCGCGTACAAACGCCTCGCCGGTTCCCAGCAGCGCCTCCAGGTCCTTCACCCGGGACTCGTCCACCGCGATCACGGGATGTTCCAGACGCGCCTGGCGGTAGCGCGCGGTGCCCGTGCCGGTCAGCTCGCCGGCGCCGACGCGCGGCTTCACGTGGCTCAGCAGTTCGCCGCCGCAGTCCAACGCCACGTCGACGTCGCCTGCGAAGCCGATCTCGTCGCGGACCTCGATTCCCGCCTTGCGGAGGAGATCGATCGCCGCGGGGTCGGGCGCGACAAAGCTTGGGCTGGTCACCGTAAGTTCGGCGCCGCCGAGCGCAAGCACTTCGATTTTCAGCGCGGTCTCCGGCGTGACGGGGACGTTGTGCGCGATCTTGAGTCCGGCGTAGGGGCGAGTGCGAACGGCACGCCGCTTGGCGCGCTGTAGAAACGGCATCTGGTTGGCCGGATAGAGCTGGTAAAGCTCCTGGAAGAGGCCGGTTTCCGGCATCGGCGCTCCTATAGAGTGAGAATTGCCAATGAAAGAATAGGGAAAGTCGTCAACTTTCGCAGGCCGCGTGAGGATTCTATTCGGGCGCCGGCGCGTCGTCGGAGCGGATAAGGGCGGCTGCTGCGGCGTAGCCGACGTCGGCGGGCACATCCTGCAACGTAGTCCTGTCGGGGAGCGAGGGGTCGGGGGGCCATGCGAGGAGACGGGCGGGCTCGGCCGCGCCCGAGACGCGGAACGTGTTCGTCTCCACCGCGAGGCCGTGTCCGGTCGCCTTGACCACCGCCTCCTTGCGCACCCAGATGCGCGGCAGGTCGGCGCCGAGGGCCGGCGGCTCGTCCGGATGAAGCATGTTCTGGGCGATGTCGTCGAGGTCCCGGTCGGTCGGCTCGACGTCGGCGCCGACCGGCCCGACCGTCGACACCGCCAGCAGCACCCGGTCGCCCGCGTGCGACAGCGAGAAGTGCAGCGGATCCCCGTCCACGCGCGGTTTGCCGTGCGAGGGGTGTCCGCAGTGCGCGCACTCGCGGGTGAACGTCAGCCGCGCGGCGGGCAGGTCGAGCAGGTCGCCGACGACGGCGCGGGTCAGCGACCAGGCGGACAGGAACCGGTCCCGGTCGGCGGCCTGACGGAATCGCGACATCCGGTCCCGCTCGTCGGCGGAAAGCGGGGCCTCGCGCCGCAGGGCGGCGTCGATCTCGGACGGACGGGCCCACCACACGCGAATCACGTGACGGATCGTAGCCGCCGCGGCTAGCCGCCTGCTCCCCGCGACGCGGGCGGTCGGAGTCCGGCGTCACGTCGCGGGTTCGGCGTCGTCGTCGGCGAGCCGATCGGGCGGGGCCGCCCCCAACGCCGACAGCATCGTGCGCAGCTGCAGCCGGGTCTCGGCGAACGCCGCCGCGGGATCGGCGCCGCCGGCCACGCCGCAGCCGGCGTACAGAGTCGCCGCGTCGCCGCAGACCTGGGCCGAGCCGATCGCCACGGCGAAGTCGCCGTCGCCGCGGTCGTCGGTCCAGCCGATCGGCCCCGCGTACCAGCCGCGATCCAGGTCCTCGACGTCGCGCAGCCAGCGCAGCGCGTCCCGGCGGGGAAGGCCGCCGACCGAAGCTGCCGGATGCAGCCGCTCGACCAGGTCGAGCACCCCGTGCCGCTGCTCGGCCAGCGTGCCGGTCACCTCGGCGACCAGATGTTGCGCGTCCGGCGACGCTAGGAGGGTAGGGCGCTGTGGCCCGCGGACGTCCGTGCACACG
>JBOGDN010000158.1:0-6915 GCA_050742995.1 Stackebrandtia sp.
GACCCCGTCCGCTCCGCGGCGCTAACCCGCCGACAGTTCCGCCATCACGCCGTAGGGAATCTCCACTGCCGGAGGCTCCTCTTGCGGTTTCAGGTCGGCGTGCGCCATCCCCAGATTCTGGGTGTTCATCTCCACGCGGTACAGGACGTCGTCCTCGGCGCCAAGCCAATACCGGAACGGCGCCTGGCCGGGCTCCTCGGTCTCCGGATCCCCGGCGATGGGGAACTCGTACACGGCGGTCTCGGTGCCGCCGACGGAATCCTCACGCAGCCACGAGGCGGTGTCCGCGACGACCTCCTGGTCGTCCGGCGCGGCGGACGACAGCACAAGCAGCTTGAAAAGCAGCATGTCGAAGTCGCTGGCCTCGCCGTCGTCGACGCGATCCGACCACGGCTGCGCCTTCCAGCCCTCCTGCGGCGGCGAATCCGGCGGCATCCCGTCCACCTCCTTGGTGACGGTGGCCGCGCCTCCCGGAAGCACGAATAGCAGCCCGTCGTTGTCCTTGCCCGGAGCGTCGACGGACAGGTACACCATGGGCCGACGCCAGTCGACGTAGCCCTTGGCGCGGATCACCTCGTTGTCGGCGACCGGAAGGACGACGTCCACTTCGGCGCCGGTGAAGCTGTTGCGGTGCCTCAGCTCGGAAAGGACCTCGACTTCCTTGTCGTCGACATCGCGGGGCTCGTTGTCGCCGCCCCCGAGCACGTCGACGGGCTGCGGCGCGGCCGCGTCGTCGCGCTCCCACAGGAAGTCCACCGTGGCCAGGCCGGACCCGGCCGGGTCGAACTGCACCCGACGCAGCAGGCCGTCGCGGTCAACCCAGAACACCGCCTCGGGAACGCTCGCCTCCGCGGCCGCTTCGGCGGGATCGCTGGTTTTCGCGCCCTGCCCCGCCTTGGGCGGCAGCTGGGCGGTGTCGAGCAGCAGCGGCGCCTGCACCACGTCGACCGCGGCGCCGTCGACGGACGCTTCGCGCAGCCACGCGCCGTGCTCGCGCAGCCCGGCGGGATCGGCCTTCTGCTCCGACGGCAGCGACAGCAACGCCGAAAGCACGATGTCGACCGCCGTCTGGGCCGGATCGGCCTTCTCGTCGACTTCGGGCTGCATGCGCCGCACGCTCCACCCGTCCTCGGGGATCTCCTTGGGGTTCGGATCGGCCTCGCCTTCGCGAGCGGCGATCAGACCCGGAACCGCCTGGACCAGTCCGTCGGGTTTGGACGTGCCGGCGGCGGTCGTCGCCCCGTGCACCAGCGGCGCCGACCAGTCGACGTGCCCGTCGAAGCCGCCGCCTCCGGCGTCTTCGGGCAGCGTCAGCTTCACCGCGACCGGGTCAGCCTGCGCCAAAGTGGTGCGCACTTGCGACAGCCGCCCGGCCTCGTCGGCGGTCAGCTGCCGCGACTCGTCGCCCTGCTCGGGCAGGCACCTGGCCCCCGCCCATCCCACGCCGACGATCAGGCCCGCGCACATAAGCCACGCCAGGCCGCGCTTGGCGTTGTCGCGCTTGAACAGCTGCTTGAAATTTCGTTTCTTTTTCTTGCTCGTCCCCACGTATATGACCAACGAGCCAAGCGCGCTGAGGTGATTGGGAAAACACAGAACGGCGAGACTTCATCCGCGCGCGGCGTGGACGAGCGGGTCCGGCTGTCACAGCCGCGGCGTACGTTGGGGGACGTGACGAACGAGATTCACCGCACCGACGGCACGTTCACCGTCGTCAGCGACTACGAACCGGCCGGCGACCAGCCCACGGCCATCGCCGAGCTCGCCCGCCGCGTCGACGCCGGCGAACGCGACGTGGTGCTGCTCGGCGCCACCGGCACCGGCAAGAGCGCCACGGCCGCGTGGCTGGTGGAGCGCCTGCAGCGTCCCGCGCTGGTGATGGCGCACAACAAGACCCTCGCCGCCCAGCTGGTCAAGGAGTTCCGCGAGCTGCTGCCGAACAACGCGGTCGAGTACTTCGTGTCGTACTACGACTACTACCAGCCCGAGGCGTACGTGCCGCAGACCGACACGTACATCGAGAAGGACTCCTCGATCAACGACGAGGTGGAGCGGCTGCGGCATTCGACGATGCACTCGCTGCTGACGCGTCGCGACGTCGTGGTGGTGGCCACCGTCTCGGCGATCTACGGCCTCGTCACGCCCACCGAGTTCTACAAGCACACCGCCACGGTGAAGGCGGGGGAGGAGTACGAGCGCGACTCGCTGCTGCGGCGGCTGGTGGAGATCCAGTACACCCGCAACGACTACGCCTTCACTCGCGGCACGTTTCGCGTTCGCGGCGACACCATCGACATCATCCCGGCCTACGAAGAGCTGGCCGTGCGCATCGAGATGTTCGGCGACGAGATCGACAAGCTGTTCTACCTCAACCCGCTCAACGGCGAGGTGGTGCGGCACGTCGACGAGCTGGTGATCTTTCCCGGCGCCGCCTACGTCACCAGCGGCGAGAACACCGAGCGGGCGGTGCGCGACATCGAGGTCGAACTCGAAGAGCGCCTTGCCGAGCTGGAGCGGCAGAACAAGCTGCTCGAGGCGCAGCGGCTGCGGATGCGCACCACCTATGACCTGGAGATGATCCGTCAGATCGGATCGTGCTCGGGCATCGAGAACTACTCGCGGCACTTCGACGGCCGCGCCGCCGGGGAGCCGCCGTACACGCTGCTCGACTACTTCCCCGAAGACTTCCTCACCGTCGTCGACGAGTCCCACGTGTCGATCCCGCAGTTCGGCGGCTTGTATGACGGCGTCGCCTCACGCAAGCGCACCCTGGTCGATCACGGCTTCCGGCTGCCGAGCGCCGTGGACAACCGTCCGCTGCGCTTCGACGAGTTCCGGGCGCGGGTCGGGCAGTCGGTGTACATGTCGGCGACCCCGGGCCCGTGGGAGATGGAGCAGACCGGCGGCCAGTTCGCCGAGCAGGTGATCCGCCCGACCGGGCTGGTCGACCCGAAGGTGAACGTGCGCCCCACCAAGGGTCAGATCGACGACCTGATGCACGAGATCCGGGGCCGCGCCGAGGCCAACGAGCGGGTCCTGGTGACCACGTTGACCAAGAAGATGGCCGAGGACCTCACCGACTACTTCCTGGACAACGACATCCGCGTGCGCTACCTGCACTCCGAGGTGGACACCCTGCGGCGCGTGGAGCTGCTGCGCGAGCTGCGCTCCGGAGAGTTCGACGTGCTGGTGGGAATCAACCTGCTGCGGGAGGGCCTCGACCTTCCCGAGGTGTCGCTGGTGGCCATCCTGGACGCCGACAAGGAGGGTTTCCTGCGCTCGGGCACCTCCCTGATCCAGACCATCGGCCGGGCGGCGCGAAACGTCTCCGGCGAGGTCATCATGTACGCCGACAAGGTCACCGACTCCATGCGCAAGGCGCTCGACGAGACCGACCGGCGGCGCGACAAGCAGCTGGCGCACAACACCGCGCACGGCATCGACCCGCAGCCGCTGCGCAAACGCATCGGCGACATCCTCGACGACATCTACTCCGAAGCCGAGGACGCCGAGACCCTGGTGGGCGGCTCCGGGCGGCAGCGCAGCCGCGGCAAGGCCCCGGTTCCGGGCGTGCGCAGCCGCACGGGCGCGATCGTCGGGGTCGGCGAGGGCGCCCCGCGCGAGGAGCTGGAGGCGATGGTCTCCTCGCTCAACGAGCAGATGCTTGCCGCCGCGCGCGACTTGCAGTTCGAAGTGGCCGCGCGCTACCGCGACGAAATCGCCGAGCTGAAGCGGGAGCTGCGCCAGTTCGACGAGGCCGGCGCGAAGTGATCAACGTGTGAGTCGGATAACCGTCTTAGGGGTTGTCGGTCAGGCGACTCGACTTGTCGGCGCGGATGAGGCACAATTGGTCCGGACAGCGAAAGGGGAGTACCCCCAACGCGGCAGAGTCGTCAAGACGGCGCGGCGGAACTTGCGTTCCAGCATTGGCCCGGCCCTGTCGGTCGTCGCGGCACCATATCATCGCTTCGCGCGAGCGTGCCGCAGACGGTGGGAGAGACCTTTCGGTAGAGCTTCATGCATACCGAAAGGTCAGTAGTCGTGGACATACCCACATGGGTGTGGACGCTCACGCTTGTGGGCGTCGTTGCTGTTGTCACAGTGGACTTGTTGGTGATAGGGAGGCGTCCGCACCGACCGTCGATCAAAGAGTCGTCGCTGTGGGTGAGCTTCTACATCGGCGCGGCCGCCGTGTTCGGCCTCGGTCTATGGATGTCGGCCGGCGCGACTTACTCCGGCGAGTTCTTCGCCGGCTATATCACCGAATACAGCCTGTCGATCGACAACCTCTTTGTCTTCCTGCTCATCATGAGCCGCTTCGCCGTGCCGCACGAATACCAGCAGAAGGTGTTGATGTTCGGCATCATCCTGGCGCTGGTGCTGCGAGGCCTGTTCATCGCCGCCGGCGCGGTGCTGATCAGCCAGTTCGTGTGGATGTTCTTCATTTTCGGCGCTTTCCTCCTTTACACCGCGATACAGCTGGCCCGCACCGCCAACCAAGAAGAAGAGCTTAAGGAAAACGCCTGTATCAGGTGGGCCCGCAAGGTTCTGCCGATGTCGAAGGAATACAACGGCGGCACGATCACCGTCAAGGAGGGCGGCAAGCGGCTGGTCACTCCGATGCTGATCGTTTTGATCGCCATCGGCACGACCGACGTCCTGTTCGCTTTGGACTCCATTCCGGCGATCTTCGGCCTGACCCAGGAGGGCTACCTGGTCTTCACCGCCAACGTGTTCGCGTTGATGGGGCTGCGCCAGCTGTACTTCCTGATCGGCGGCCTGCTCGACAAACTGGTGTACCTGTCGTACGGGCTGTCCGTCCTGTTGGGCTACATCGGCGTCAAGCTGGTGTTCCACGCGCTGCACGAGAACCACCTGCCGTTCGTCAACGGCGGCCGGCCGGTGGCCTGGGTCCCGGAGATCCCCACGGCGGTGTCGTTGACGGTCATCGTGGCGATCCTGACCGTGGCCACCGTCGCAAGCCTGATCAAGACGTCGCGGGACGAAGCCGCCAAGGTCGCCGCCGCGGCGGCGGACGGGGAACCCGTCGCCGAGCCGAAGCCCGAGGTCGTGGTCGTCGGAGGCGGCCCCGGCCGCGCCGCGCCCGCCCGCGTCATGAAGTAACGACCACACGGAAAAGCCGCCGGCGGGTGAGGACCCGCCGGCGGCTTTTTGTTCGCGGTCTCAGTCGTCGAAGACCTTGTGCACGCCGACAAACGTCTCGGCCCGCTCGGACGTGAGGGGCTCGTGCACGACCTTGCCGTAGTTCCCGTCGGCGTGCACCATGGTGCGCTCGCCGTCGTCGTCGGGCTCGGTCATCAGACCGATGTGGTGGATCTGCTTGCCCTCGTGCGCGAAGAAGTACAGGTCGCCGGGCTGCGCCTCGTCCTCCGTGATTTCCCGGGTCGCGGCGGCCTGGTCGTGGGCGTCACGGGGCAGCGAGATCCCCAACTGCCTAAAGGACAGGTAGACCAGGCTGGAGCAGTCGACGCCGTATGCGGTCAAGCCGCCCCACACGTAGGGGACGTCGAGCAGCTGCGAGGCCACGGCGATCACGTCGAGTCGTCCAGACGCCGCCGGAGGGGGAGACCCCGGAGCGCCGGAGAGGTCGCGCATACGCACCCAACCCGGCTGCTGCGGGCCGGGAAGCGCCACCCGCGCCCAGCCGCGATAGTGCTCCTCGTCGAGAACGTTCAGCCGCGTGCCCATCGACACGCCGGGGATCAGCACCTCGCCGTCGGGCTCGTCGCGCACCGCGATGGCCGTCGCCGAGACCACGTGAGGCTTGCCGCCCGCGGGTTCGGCCGGAACGGCGAGCTGACGCTCGGGAATCCATCCGGGGTAGCCGCGTTCGTCGAGGCTGGACGGCTGACCCTGGACGACGACCTTCGCCCAGCCGTCTTCCACGGCGTCGACGATCACCTCGTCGCCGAGGAGCACTTGAGTCAAGGCGCGGTCGACGAGGCCCTTGACGCGCTGCTCGCGCGTCATGCCGGCGACCCATTCGCGGATCGCCGTGCCCGATCCGAGCGCGAGACGATCCGTGTCCTGTGTCGTCGACGGGGAGGTCCACAAGGTGGCGGCGGTCACTGCCACCTGGGCCGAATGTCCAACTTCAACTGTCATATATGCCCTCCCCAGGGGTGCGGCGTCGTTTGGCAAACGATGAATTCGAGAACGATAGACATATCATCCAGGGTCGCCGTCGTCGGCACGCCGGGGCAGGTCACCTTCCGGAGGGAACGTGATAAAGCTCAAACCGGGTCCCGTATCGAGGTGCAGCACGCCGTCTTGGTAACGCAGCGCTTCGTCGGACTCGCGCAGCCACCAGGCCGCGTCGAGGTCGGCCATTATGGTGATTCCACATGCAGCGGCGAGACTCGCCGCCGCGGCGACGCCGATCCGCCCTTCCATCATGGAACCTATTGTCGTGCCGACGCCGTGCTGCCGCGCGGTCTCCAACATGGCGCGCGCGGCTCGCAGGCCCCCGCATTTGGCGAGCTTGACGTTTACCGCGTCGGCGGCGCCGGAGGAGATGATCCGGGTCAGGTCGCGCGGGGTCCGCACCGACTCGTCGGCCAGAATCGGCGTGGCGACGTGAGAGGTGACGTATGCCAGGTCGTCGAGGCTGCGTTCATTGGTCGGCTGCTCCACCAGCTCCACACCCAGCCCCGCGTCTTCCATCGCGCTGACGATGCGCACCGCCTGCTTGCGTTCCCAGCCCTGGTTGGCGTCGAGACGCAGCGCGACGTCGCCGCCGACGGCCTCTCGGACCGCCTTGATCCGGTCGAGGTCTCCCTCGGGGTCGGCCCCCACCTTGATCTTCAGCGTCGTGAAGCCCTCGGCGACGCGTTTGGACGCCGCCGCGACGAGCTCCGCGGCCTCGCCTGCCGGGAGGGTCACGTCGGTGGGCAC
>JBOGDN010000159.1:0-4065 GCA_050742995.1 Stackebrandtia sp.
GGTCGCGACGGCTCGCATCCTTGCGGCCGTCGACCCGAGCCCATGGGCTAGACTCCCGCCGCCGATTCGAATTCGGCGGCGCCCGGCCGTCGGATTTTCGCCCTTGCTGTCTGGCGCGGCGACCAACGGGTGCACTAGGGTGCTCGTGGGGCAGCGCGACTTTGAGAGTGGAGGTGAGCCGCATATGCCCGCGACGTCGACCGTCGGCGCGGTAGAGCTCGGCCGTTTACTGCATCATGACCCCGCTGCGAGTGTTCACACCGGAACGCTGGTCAACGGCCACACCCCGGTCATGGTGACAATCGCCAACCGACGAATCGACTCCTCGGCTCGCGAAGTGTTCCTCGACTGGGCCACCAGACTCACCAGGCTGGCCACCCATCCGCACATCGCGCCGGTCGCCTCCGTCGGGCTGACCGACAACGCCCTGCCTTTCGTCGCGGTGACCGCGACGCGAACCACCCTCGCCGACGTGCTGCGCGAATCGGGACCCCCGCCTGCCGGTCAGGTCCGCGCGCTCGGCGTCGCCTTGGCCGACGCGCTGGCCAGCATTCACTCCTCCGGCCTGATCCACGGCGCCCTGCAGCCGGCGACGGTGCTCTCCGGCCCCGGACGCAAGCTGCTCGTCGCCGGCTTCGACGCCACCGCCCCGGCGTTGGCCCATCCGCTTCCGGCCGGTCCGTACACCGCGCCCGAACACCTCGACACCTCCCAGGCCGGACCGGTGTGCGCCAGCCCCGCCGGCGACGTCTACAGCCTGGCCACCCTGCTGTACGGCGCGCTGGGCGGCCAGCTTCCCTGGTTGAGCTCGGCGGGTCAAAATCCCGCGGACCCGCTGCTGCGCGCGGTGCCCGTCCCCGACATTCCCAGCGTCAGCATGGCGTTGACCGACGTGCTCAGCGCGGCGCTCAGCTGCGACCCCAAGCAGCGGCCCGACGCGGGGCGGCTGCGCGACCTGCTGGCCAACGTGGACGTCTCGCGTCCGCTGCTGGCGGGCAAACGCCCCGCCGCGGTGAGCCCGGACCTCGTCCCCCGGTCAGGTCCGCGTCCCACGGCGCTGCCCGGCGACGCCACGCTCGCCTTGCCTTCCAAGCGGCACCGCAAGCGCAGGCGCGCGAGCATCCGCATCGGCAGGACGGTGAAGCTCGCCGCGGCCGGCGTGGCCGCTTTCCTGTCGGTCGGCGGCGCGGGGCTGGCCACGTTCGCCGCGACGAACGCCGACGCCTCCCCGTCCTGCCCCGACCGAGAGAACGTGACCGCCGCGGTGCAGCAGTCCTACCGCGGCGCCAAGGTCGTGGGCGCCGACTGCGAAGAGGACGGGTACGTCAGCGTCACCGCCCAACTCGAGGAAGGCGACGCCGCCGAGTCCGAGACCGTGCGGCTGGCGCTGCGCAGCTCCGACGGCGAGCTGCGTGTGCTCGACGGCTGCGACGACGACATGCCGCAGCGGCTGCGCGAGCACCTCGAGTGTTAATCAGCGGCCGACGACTGCCGCGGCCCGGGCACGTCGACTGAGTCGAACGCGGCCACGGTGCGGTCGGCGTAGGCCGACGCGTCCCCGAACTCCATGGGCCCGTCCCACGTCGACGGCAAGGGCGCGGCCGACGGTCGCACCCGCGCGACGATCTTGTCGAGCACGGTCTCGGCCTGGCCGGTCCACAGATGCTTGGCGCCGGGCACGCCCACGACCTCGGCGTGCGGCACGACGGAAAATCTGAGCGCGGCCTCCGGCGTCCGCAGGTAGTCGTCGAATTCGGGCACCAGCGCCGTCAGCGGCTTGTCGTCCCCGGCCCAGGCGGCCAGCTCCGCCTCGGAGGTGTACCGCAGCGGCGGCGACAGCAGGATCGCGCCGACGACGTACGGGTCGCGTCCATACTTCAACACCAGGTCGGAACCGAAAGACCACCCCACCAGCCACGGGTCGGGCAGGTCGGCGAACTCGGCGTACTCGATCGCCGCGGCCACGTCGAAACGCTCCCCCACCGCGTTGTCGAAGGCGCCGCCGCTGGTTCCCTGCACGCTGGACGTGCCGCGGGTGTTGAAGCGCAGCACCGCGAGGTCGGCGAGGGCGGGCAGCCGCCAGGCGGCCTTGCGGTAGACATGGCTGTCCATCATGCCGCCGTGAGTCGGCAGCGGATGGACGCAGATCAAGGTCGCCGCGGGCGCGTGGTCGGACGGCAGCGCCAGCTCCCCCACCAGCGAGACGCCGTCGGCCGTCTCGAGCGTGATCGCCTCGCGGCGAGCCGGCAGGATCGAGTTGGCGCGGATGTCGTTCACGAACGCCAGTGTCTCTCATGTGGGAGGCCGCCGCACGCGCCGCGCGTTCTTACGTGGTCGAACTCATCCGCGGCGACGCGGGTGGGGACGCCGGGTGTGGCGAGCGCGCCAGCAGGGGGTGTGCCAGTGGCGGCGCTCGTCGACGGCGCCGTCCTGAGGCCAGGCCACCACGTGGGCGGCGCCGGGGTGCACCTCGTGATCGCAGCCGGGGCAGCGGTAGGCCTTGTCCGACTGTCCTCCGGGAACGCGGCGCACGAACCAGCGCCCGTCGGGACCGTCCTCGACGGTCTGCGTGGAGCTGTGCGCCAGCCCCGCGTCGATGCGCTCGGGTTGTGGCGCCCGGCGGTGTCGACGCGGACTCATGGCTCTAGATATTACGCAAGCCGCGATCAGGCTCAGCGAGATCAACCGCGGCCGGAACCGAACTTCAGGTAGCGCTCGATGAGGCGGTTGTGCGATTCCTTTCGGTTCATCGACATCAGCGGCAGGGCCGCGGGGAACCGGCGTTTGGCGATGGCCTTGGCGCGGGCGAACTCGCGCAGCCCGTCGGCGCCGTGGGCCCGACCGTAGCCGGACGGCCCGACGCCGCCGAACGGCAGCTGCGGCATGGAGGCGTAGACGAAGCCGGTGTTGATCGCGGTCATCCCGGTGCGCATTCCGCGCGCCAGGCGCATGGCGTCGCGCTTGCCGAAGACGGCGCCGCCCAGGCCGTAGGGCACGGCGTTGACGCGCCGCAGCGCCTCGTCGGCGTCTACGACCCGGTTGACCACGAGCACCGGCCCGAAGGTCTCCTCGCGAACGGCTTCGGACTCCTCGGGCACGTCGACGAGCACCGTGGGGTGCACGTACGGCGGTCGCACCGCGTCGGGTCCGCCGAGGACGACCTTGGCGCCGTCGTCGACCGCGGCCTGAATGTGCGCGGCGATCACGTCGATCTGCCTTGGCATGGTGATCGGACCGATCTGGGCGTCGTCGGATTCGCCGACGGTCAGCTTCTCGACGGCGCGGACGAGCCGTTCGACGAACTCGTCGGCGAGAGAGTCGACGACGTAGACCCGCTCGATGCCCACGCAGGACTGGCCGGCGTTGGTGAACGCGCCCCACACGACCTGGTCGACGGAGGCGTCGAGATCGGCGTCGACGTCGACTATGGCCGCGTCCTTGCCGCCGCCTTCGATGAGCACGGGGATCAGCCGCTCGGCCGCGGCCTTGGCGACCTTCTTGGCGGTGGGGACGGATCCGGTGAACGCGATCTTGTCGACGTCGGCGTCGCACAGCATCGCGCCAACGGAGCCGAGCCCGTGCACCGTCCGCACCACGGGACGGCCGACGGTCTCGTTGATCACGTCGGCGGCCCACTGCCCGACCGCCGGGGTGTACTCGCTTGGCTTGAAGACGACCGTGTTGCCGGCGGCGAGGGCATACATGATGGATCCCAGCGGCGTGTGCAGCGGATAGTTCCACGGCCCGATGACCGCCACGACCCCGTACGGCTGATATTCCAGATAGGAGGAATGATCGATCAGGCTCAGCGGGCTGCGCAGCTTGCGCTGGCCAAGCACGCGGCGGGCGTTCCTGGGAACCCAGGCCATGTGCTCGAAGGACGCCGACACCTCGGTAAACGCGTCGGAGACGCTCTTGCCGGTCTCGGCGCGTATCAGCAGGACCAGCTCGCGCACCCGACGCGCCATCGCGGCCCGGCATGCCAGCAGCGCCTTGCGCCGGCCGCGGAAGTCAAGGCCGCCCCACCAGGCTTGCGTCTGTCTTGCCGACGCCGCCGCCTCGGAG
>JBOGDN010000160.1:0-2370 GCA_050742995.1 Stackebrandtia sp.
CGCCTCCGGCGGGGGAGGAGGACGCGGCCGCCTCGTCGTCGCGGGCGAGCGCGGGATCCTGGTTGAGAATTTGCCGGTGCAGCGCTTGCAGCCGACTACCGGGGTCGGCGCCGAGCCGGTCGGCCAGGCGGGCGCGGGCGCCGCCGAAAGCGTCGAGGGCCTCGGCCTGGCGACCGCTGCGGTACAGGGCCGTCATCAAATGGCCCACCAGCGATTCCGCCAGCGGGAACCTGGCGACCAGCCCGGAAAGCTCTTCGACGATCTCGGCGTGCCTGCCCAGCTCCAACTCGACGGCGAACCGCTCGGCGAGCATCGCGACGTGCTCGCGGCGGAATCCGGCGCGGACGTCCGCGGCCCAGTCGCCGCCGATGCCGGCAAGCGCCTCCCCGCGCACGAGTTCGCCGGCCCGCTGCCACAGGGTCAGCGCCTGTGCGACGTCTCCCGCGCGTGCGCGGTCGCGGGCCTGTCTGCCCAGCGACCGCACGGCGTGCACGTCGATCTGCTCGGGGTCGACGTCGAGCAGATACCCGTCGAGCCCCGACTTCTCGATCGAGACGTCGCCATGTCCCCGCAGCTGGGCGCGCAGGTGCGCGATGTGTCCGTAGAGGGTGCTGTGCGCCGACGACGGGGGGTTGGCGCCCCACACCCTGTCGGCGAGCGTCGCCAGGGACACCGGTTCTCCCGGCGAGACGGCCAGGGCCGCCAGCACGCAGCTGCGTTTGGCGGGCCCGGCCCGCGTCCACCCCTCGAATGCAACGAGTTCGACCGCCCCCAACAGCCGCACCAGCATCCCGTGCTCCTCTCTTATGCGGCCATTTTGCTCTCTGGTCGCAGGCGTCGGTTTGCGAGGGTCCGCGACGCGCAAGGTTTATGCAAGCTCGATTACGGGCTGACGGCCCTTGTCAGCCATATCGTGTCTTCGGCTGGTATATCCCAAATCGACAGGAGAACGGAAGTGAGTTTTTCGCTGAAGCGCCGCGGCCTCGGTCTGGCCGCCGGCGCGTTGGCCGTCGCGGCGCTCGGCGCCGTCGCGGTGCAAGCGTATGCGGACCCCGAGGCCGACTCGGGAGAGGCCGTCGACCCGCTTCCGCGCATCGCGACGAGCACGGACGGGGAGTCGCTGGTGGTCGGCGATACCGGCGAGGAGTTCACGCCGCGCGGGTACAACTACGTCCGGCTCGCGCCCCGGCCGTCCGACCCCGAGAAGACGTTTCACTCGACGTTCGAGCCCGGGATGTACGACCCCGAACGCGCCGACGCGACGCTTGCCGCGCTGAGCGCCAACGGACACAACACGGTCCGGGTGTTCACCGACCCCGGCTGGGGGCCCGACAGCGAGATGGGTCAGCCGCACGGCCTTGGGCACGGCGCCGACGACAACAGCACCGGAAATCCGGAGTACCTGGACAACGTGGCCGACTTCGTCGAGCGCGCCGCCGGCCACGGGCTCTACGTGCTGCCGTCCCTGGACGTGTTCCCGCAGAACGCCCACTACACCGACATCATCGGCGGCTTCGACCCGAACCAGATCAATATTTCGGGTTACAACCTTGTGTACATGTTCGACGGCTACGTCAAGGCCAGAGAAGAGTTCATGTCGGTCTTCGCCTCGGAGATGAAGGAGCGGCTGGGGCCGCTGACGAGCACCTTCCTGGCGCTCCAGTTCGACAACGAGGCGCACTTCAGCGCCGACGAGAAGCCGTTCGAGGTCATGAGCGGGACGGTGAAGGGCCTCGACGGCGTCGAATACGACATGTCAAACGTCGACCAACGCCAGCAGGCCGCCGACAACTCGATGTCGGTCTACTCCGAACGGCTCGCCGCCGCCGTGCGCGACGTCGACCCGGACATGATGACCACGCTCGGCGTGTTCACCAACAAGGCCGTCAACAAGGACGGGTTCGACGGCTTCGCCAAGTGCGAAGGGTGCGGCTGGGACAAGGACTTCCGCTATCCGGTCCGCCTCTCCACGCTCAGCAAGGAATCCAGCCTCGACTTCCTCAGCGTCCACACCTACCCGGCTCCAGGACAGTTTACTTTGGAGGAAAGCCTCAATTCGATCGAGTGGTCCGAGATCGAAGGCCCGGTGATCAACGGCGAGTTCGGCGCGCTGCGCGAGCGCTACGGCGGCGACGTCGGCCTGGCGGCCGAGGCGATGCGCACACACCAGGTCGAAAGCTGCGCTCTCGGAATGGACGGATGGCTTTTCTGGACCTGGGACACCGACGACGACGCGACGCAGCAGCTGTTCTTCCGCGGCAACGAGGCCGACGGGGCCATAGACGCGCAGCTGTCCCCGGCGAACCGGCCCGACCCCTGCGAGAACGAGGCTTCCTAGACCGCATTCCGGTCGGCTGCGCTCAAGGGCCG
>JBOGDN010000161.1:0-1979 GCA_050742995.1 Stackebrandtia sp.
GGCTGGTGCAGCTGCAAGTCACCGACGCCGCCGCCTACGCCGCCAGCGCGCTTGACCAGCGGCTGCGCGAGGAGATCGTCCCCGGAGAGCGCGGCGCGATCCTCGACCGCAACGGCGAACTGCTCGCGTTCAGCGCCGCCGCGCGTTACGTCTACGTCGACCCCGAGCAGGTCGAAGACGTTGACGCCGCCGCCGCGCTTTTGACGCCCCTGCTGGGAGTCCCGGAGTCCCAGTTGGTCGACACGATGCAGCCGCGCACCCTCGAAAACGGCGACAAGTCGCGGTTCGAGTACCTGAAACGCGGCGTCGACGTCTCGGTGGCCGACACCATCTCCGATCTGGAGATTCCCGGCGTCCACGTCGCCTACGACGAACGACGCGAAGTCCCCGGCCACGACCTGGCCGCCAACGTCATCGGATTCACCGGTCTGGAAGGCGACGGCCTGGACGGGATCGAGGGTTACTACGACGACATCCTGCAGGGCGACGACGGAGAGCGGCTGTATGAAGTCAGTCCCCAAGGACAGGAGATCCCCGGAGGCTTCCACCGTGAGGAGCCGGCGCAGACCGGCGACGACCTGCGCCTGACGATCGACTCCGACCTGCAGTACCAGGTGCAGGGCATTCTCAGCGACATGATGGCCGAGCAGGACGCCGAGTTCGCCGCGGCGGTGGTGATGGAGACGGCCACCGGAGAGGTGGTGTCGATGGCGAGCACCCCCACCTACGACGCGGCCGATCCCCTCGAGTACGACGACGAGCTGCGCAGAGACTGGGCGAGCGGCGCCGTGTTGGAGCCCGGATCCGTGCACAAGGCCATTGTGGTGAGCGCCGCGATCGAGGAAGGCGTCATCTCGCCGGACAGCACCCCGGTCGTGCCCCCGACGATCCAAAAGGCCGAGCAGGTCTATCAGGACAGTCACACTCACGCCGAGCAGCCGATGTCGATCGGCGGCATCCTCGCCCACTCGTCCAACGTCGGCGCGATCCAGCTCGCCGACGAAATCGGCGCCGACAAGCTTTACGAGTACCAGGAGCTCTTCGGCCTCGGCGCGACCACAGACGTGGGAGTCGCCGGCGAGGCCGAGGGAATCGTCCGTCCCCCGGACACCTGGAGCGGCACCGACTACGGCTCCATACCGATCGGACTGGGCGTGGCGGTGACGCCGATGCAGATGGCCGCGGCCTACAACACGATCGCCAACGACGGGCTGTACGTCTCGCCGAGCATCGTCCAATGCCGCGTCTCAGACGACGGCACGAAGACCGACATGACCGGCGTCGACACTCGCCGGGTGCTTTCCGAAGACGTCGCCAAGGACATGCAGCGCCTGCTGCAGGCGCCGGTGACCGTCGACGACGGCACGGGTACGGCCGCGGCCCTGCCCGGCTACCTTGTCGCCGGCAAGACCGGCACCGGAAAGCTGGTGCGCGACGGCCAGTACGCCGACGGCGAGGTGGCCGGCTTCGCCGGCTTCGCGCCCGCCGACGACCCGAAGTACACCGTCGCGGTGTTCGCGTACACCCCTGAAGGCGGCGGCGGAACCGTGACCGGAACCGCGTTCCGCGACATCATGCAGTCCACCTTGGGCAACTACCGGGTTCCTCCGTCGAGCGAGCCTCCGGCCGAGTTCGTCGTGTTCCCGTAGGAACGTCTTAAGAGCTCGTCACTTCGTCCCGTTTCCTGCTGCGCGTTCACCAGGCGCGACGGTCCTTGCGAAGCGCCGTCGTTGGAGTTTTTACTCGCGGCGTTGTCGGTGCTCTTGCGTCCAACACCGGGATGCGGGAGCGCCTCCGCCTTGGTCTTGTCTGCTCGATCACGCGGGGCTTGCGGCCGTACAGCGGCTTACGACCGTTGCACTCGCCTGGAGGCCTCTCGCGACAGAAGAGAATGGATTGACGAGCTCTAAGCCAGTCCGGCGCGTCGCAGCGCGCCGGCCATGGCGCCGCCGCCGGGGTCGCCGCCGGAACGCTTGTCG
>JBOGDN010000162.1:0-5381 GCA_050742995.1 Stackebrandtia sp.
GGCGACGCGCCTGCCGCGGTGACGTCCTCGTTTTACAACGGGATGTTGCCGTGCGTGCCTCGGGCGGCCGGGGCGTTCGCCAGGGCTTCGGCCAGGCGGCGTCGCGTCTCGGCCGGGTCGATGACCGCGTCGACGACGCCGATCTCCAGCGCCTTCTTTACTCCGCCGGCTTCCTGCTCCTGCTTGGCGATGAGCTCGGCGCGCAGCGCCGCCCGGTCTTCCTCGGGCGCTGCGGCGATCTTCTTGCGGTGCAGCACGTCCACCGCGGCCGAAGCGCCCGTGACCGCGACCTCGGCCGTCGGCCAGGCGAACACCGCCGTGGCGCCAAGCGCGCGGGAGTTCATGGCGATGTACGCGCCGCCGTAAGACTTCCGCGTCACCAGGGTGACCCGGGGGACCACCGACTCGGCGAAGGCGTGCAGCAGCTTCGCGCCGCGGCGCACCACGCCCTCCCACTCCTGGCCAAGGCCAGGCAGGTAGCCGGGCACGTCCACGAGCACGACCATCGGCACGCCGAGCGCGTCGCACATCCGCACGAAACGCGCGGCCTTTTCGGCGCTCGTGGCGTTGAGGCACCCGCCAAGGCGCATCGGGTTGTTGGCGATGACGCCGACGGTGCGTCCGCCGAACCGCCCCAGGACGGTGACGACGTTCGGCGCCCACTTACCGTGCAGCTCTACAGGAGACTCGACGTCGTCGCCGGAGTCGAGGAGGTGCTTCACCAGCGGCTTGACGTTGTAGGCGCGGGTGGGCTGTTCGGGCAGCAGTTCGCCCAGGTCCTCGTCGTCGACGGCGTCGGCCGGCTGCAGGTGGCCCTGGCGGCCCAGCAGCGAGGCCAGGTCGCGAGCCGTCTCGATCGCCTTGGCGTCGTCCTTGACGGTGACGTGTGCGACGCCGGACTTGCGGCCGTGGACGTCGGGCCCGCCGAGGCTTTCCATGTCGGAATGCTCGCCGGTGACGCTCTTGACGACCTCGGGACCGGTCACGAAGATCCGCCCGGTGTCGGACATGATCACGATGTCGGTCAGCGCCGGACCGTAGGCCGCGCCGCCGGCCGCCGGCCCAAGCACCACCGAAATCTGCGGCACCTGACCGGAAGCGCGGATCATCGCCGCGAACACCTCGCCCACGGCGTGCAGGGCGGTGACGCCCTCGTGCAGCCGCGCGCCTCCGGAGTGCCAGATCCCGACGACCGGGACGCGTTCGGCCACGGCCGCGTCGATGGTCTCGACGATGTGGCGGCAGCCGTCGGTCCCCATGGCGCCGCCCATGAAGCGCGCGTCAGAGCAGTAGGCGAGGACCGGCGTTCCGGCGACGTCGCCGCGGGCGGTCACCACTCCCGACCTGTTGTCCTCGTCGACGAGGGTCGTGGTCCCGGCGTCGAAGAGCGCGGTCAGCCGAGGCAGCGGGTCGCGCACGTCGACGACTTCAGAAGTAACGGCGGTGACAGGGGCAGTGGTGGACATTTCAATATCCTTTTGTGTGACTCGGCGACGCTTGCGGCGCCGAGCGTGAAAACAGCGACATCGAAAGACGAGCGGTCGGCGGCGTCACGCGCGCGTGAACACCAGCGACACGTTGTGCCCTCCGAAGCCGAAGGAGTTGTTCACCGCCGCGTCAAAGTCGGCCTTGCGAGCGGTGTGTGCGGCGACGTCCAGGTTGAGCGAGTCTTCCGGGTCGTCGAGGTTGATGGTGGGTGGAATGAGGCCCTCGCGCAGCGCCAAGATGGTCGCGATCGACTCCACCGCGCCGGCGGCGCCGAGGAGGTGACCGGTCATCGACTTGGTGCTGGTGAGGATCGGGTGGCTGCCGACGGCCTCGGCGATGCCCTTGACCTCGCCCATGTCGCCAACTGGCGTGGACGTGGCGTGGGCGTTGACGTGGCCGACGTCGGAGGCGGCCACGTCGCCGTTGCGCAGGGCCGCGCGGATCGCCCGCACGCCGCCGGCGCATTCGGGATCCGGCTGGACGATGTCGAAGGCGTCGGACGTCAGCCCGGCGCCGGCGAGGAGCGCGTACACCGTCGCGCCGCGCGCCGCGGCGTGGTCGGCGCGCTCGAGCACCACGGCTCCCGCGCCCTCGCCCAACACGAAACCGTCGCGGCCCTTGTCCCACGGACGCGATGCCTTCTGCGGCTCGTCGTTGCGGGTCGACATCGCCCGCATAGACGCGAAGCCGGCGATCGGCAGCGCCGCCACGACCGCCTCGGCGCCGCCTGCGACGACGACGTCGGCGCGACCGCCGCGGATCATGTCCAGGCCCCAGGCCAGCGCCTCGGCGCTGGTGGCGCAGGCGCTGGTTGGCGCGTGCACGCCGGCCTGAGCCCCCAGCTCCAGCCCCACCCAGGCGGCCGGGCCGTTGGGCATGAGCATCGGGACGGTGTGCGGAGACACCCGGCGGGGGCCTTTCGCCTCCAGGATGTCGTCCTGCTCCAGCAGGGTGACGGCGCCGCCGATGCCGCTGCCGAAGCACACGCCAAGCCGCTCCCGGTCAAGTCCGGACTCGGCGAGCGCGGCGTCGGCGAAGGCCTCGTTCGCGGCGATGATCGCGATCTGCTCGCTGCGGTCGAGCCGCCGCTGGCGCACTCGTGGAATCTTGTCTCCGGGGTCGGCGGCCAGCTGCGCGGCGATGCGCACCGGCAGCTCCGCCGCCCACTCCTGGGTCAGCGGGCCCACGCCGGAGACTCCGTCGAGCAGCGCGCGCCAGGTCGACGCGACGTCCCCGCCAAGCGGGGTGGTCGCGCCAAGCCCGGTTACGGCAACGTCGGTCACGGCTACGCCTGCGCCTTTTCGATGTAGGAGACGGCGTCTCCCACGGTCTTGAGGGCCTGCACGTCGTCGTCGGGGATCTTCACGTCGAACTTCTCTTCGGCCGCCACGACGACCTCGACCATCGACAGCGAGTCCACGTCGAGCTCGTCGGCGATGTTCTTGTCGGCGGTGACGTCCTTGGGATCGACGCCGGCTACTTCTTCGAGGATCTCGGCGAACTCCTTGAGGATCTCCTCGTTGGACTTCTTGCTCATGAACTGATTCCTTTCGTTAGTTGTTGTTGTCTTAAGGACAGCGGATGACCTGGCCGGCATAGGTCAGGCCTCCGCCGAAGCCGAAAAGCAAGACCGGCGAGCCGGACTTGAGCTCGCCGCGTTCGACGAGCTTGGAAAGGGCGAGCGGCACCGACGCCGCCGAGGTGTTGCCCGATTCGACGACGTCGTCGGCGACGACGGCGTTGGGGGCGCCGAGCTTTTTGGCGACCCCCTCGATGATGCGCAGGTTCGCCTGGTGCGCGACGAAACCGGCGATGTCGTTCATGTCCACGCCGGCCTTTTCCGCGGCCTTGCGCGCCAGCGGCGCCAGCGCCGTGATCGCCCAGCGGAACACGGTCTGTCCCTCCTGGAAGATGTAGGGGTGCGCCGCCTCGATGCGGATCACCTCGCTCATGTGGGGCACCGAGCCCCAGGCCACCGGGCCGACGCCGGGCGCCTCGCCGGCTTCGACGGCCGTGATCACGGCCGCGCCGGCGCCGTCGCCGAAGAGCACGCACGTGGAGCGGTCGGTCCAGTCGGTGAAGTCGGAAAGCTTCTCAACGCCCACGACTATCGCGGTCGAGGCCGCGCCCGCGCGCACCGCGTGGTCGGCCACGGCCAGGGCGTGCGAGTAGCCCGAGCAGGCGGTGTTGACGTCCATGGCGGCGGGGGCGGCGATCCCGAGCCGCTCGGCCACGCGGCAGGCGGTGTTGGGGACCCGGTCGACGGCGCTGCACGTGGCCACGACGACCAGGTCGACGTCGGAGGCGGTCTTCCCGGAGGCCTCGAGGGCCTTTTCGGCGGCGAAGACGGCCATGTCGGCGACCGTCTCCTTCTCGGCGATGCGGCGCTCGCGGATGCCCACGCGGCTTTGGATCCACTCGTCGTTGGTCTCGACGATCTGGCTCAGGTCGTGGTTGGTGAGGACCTTGGAGGGTTGGTAGTGGCCCAGTCCGATGACTTTGGTGCCCGGGGCGCTCATCAACGGCCTTCCGTGTCGACGCGGTTGAGTAGTTCGGCGGCCGCCGCCAGGTCGGCGGGGGTGTTGACCTTGACGACCTCGACGCCCTTGAGTTCGCGTTTGGCCAGCCCCGCAAGGGTTCCCGCAGGGGGCAGTTCGACGATCGTCGTGACGCCGCGCTGGGCCATGGTCGCCATGCAGGAGTCCCAGCGCACCGGCGCGGTCACCTGGTCGACCAGTCGTCGCACGGCCGCGGCGCCGGAGGGCATCGGTCCGCCGTCGGCGTTGGAAAGCCAGATCCGCTCGGCGTCGCCGCAGACGATTCCGTCGGCGACGGCGGCGAGATTGTCGCGGGCCGGCGCCATGTACGGGGTGTGGAAAGCGCCGGCCACCGAAAGCGGGACGATCCGCGTCTTGGCCGGCGGCTGGGCGGCGAGCTTCTCGAGGGACTCCGCGGCTCCGGCGGCCACGACCTGACCGGCGCCGTTGCGGTTGGCCGGGTAGGCGCCGACGCCCTCGATCGCGGCGAGCACCTCGTCGGGGTCGCCGCCGAGCACCGCCGACATTCCGGTGGGAGCCGCGGCGCACGCCGCGGCCATCTCTCTGCCGCGCACGGCCGCGAGCGTCACCGCGGCCTCGGCGGTGAGCACGCCGGCCAGGACGGCGGCGGTCAGCTCTCCCACAGAGTGCCCGGCGACGAGGTGGGCGCGGCGGACGGGCAGGTGTTCGGCGGCAAGCAGGCCGGCGGCCACGAGCAGCGGCTGGGTGCGGGAGGTGTCGGCGATCTCGGCGGCGTCGGCTTCCGTGCCGAGACGGATCAGGTCGACGCCGGCCAGCTCCGACCACCAGCGCAGTCGGGCCTGGGCGCCGGGCAGCTCGAGCCACGGTGTCAAGAAGCCGGGCTTTTGAGATCCCTGGCCGGGGGAAAGGAGAGCAAGCACGTCATTGACTGTCGCTGATTCAGCGTTCAGGCGGGCTGTCGACACTCACGATATCTGCCGAAAATTTTTGGAGGGTTCCTCTAAAGGGTGTTGTTTACCTGCGGGAACGAGCGCCGTCGCGCTGCGGGTCGAGACGCCCTATGACCAATGCCACACGCAGAGTGAAAGCCTCATGGGAGACAAAAGGGGAGAAACCAGTGACCTCGGCAACACGGCGCATGCGGTAGCGGATCGTGTTGGGGTGCACGAAAAGTGCGCGGGCGGCGCCCTCGAGGACTCCTCCGACGGCGATGAACGTGTCGACGGTGTCCAGAAGTGAGCCCCCCGCGCGTTGCAGCGCGCCGTACACGTCGACGCGCAACGCCCGCCTGGCGTCGGCGTCCCCGGCCAGCGCGCGTTCGGCCAGCAGCCGTGCGGCACTCACCGGACGCGGCGCGTCCGGCCAGGCCGCGGC
>JBOGDN010000163.1:0-5505 GCA_050742995.1 Stackebrandtia sp.
CGCCGGCGGCGAGCAGGATCAGCCCGCACGCGAAGGACGCGCAGGCCGCGAAGATCTGCCTGCGCATCCCGATCAGGAGCTTAGAGCTCTTCACTTTGTCCTCTTCCGTGGCGAGCGGCCTCCAGGCCAGTGCAACGGCCCTAAGCCGCTGTACGGCCGCAAGCCCCGCGTGATCGAACAGACAAGAACAAGGCGCAGGCGCTTCCGCATCCCGGTGTCGGATGCGCACGTGCCGACAACGCCGCGAGCAAAAACTCCAACGACGGCGCTTCGCAAGGACCCTCGCGCCCGGTGAACGCGCAGCAGGAAACGGAATGAAGTGACGAGCTCTCAAATCGCACGAGCCAATCTCATCATCCGTTCGCGTCGACCGCGTCCTCCCCGCCGCGACGCGCCTGTACGACCTTTGATGTAGTCGCGTTTCATGCTGTCCAGGGAGGCGGAGACGTGGTTTCGCGGGGAGTGTGGATCGCGTGATGTTCGTCGTGATCGCCTTTTGTGAAGTCGCCTTCTGGATTCTGCTCGCCGGCGGGCTCGCCGTGCGTTATCTGCTCAAGATGCCCCGGCTCAGCGTGGCGCTGCTCCTGAGCGTCCCGCTGCTCGACGTGCTGCTGCTTGCGGTGTCCGTTTTCGACCTGCGGGGCGGCGCGGAAGCCGAGCTGGTGCACGGTCTCGCCGCGGCCTACCTGGGGTACTCCGTGGCCTTCGGACACCGCACCATCCGGTGGGCCGACGCCCGCTTCGCGCATCGCTTCGCCGACGGCCCGCCGCCGCCGAAGCCGCCGGAGTCGGGCACGTGGGCGCGCGCCAAGCACGAGTGGGCGGTGTGGGTACGCATCCTGCTGGCCTACGCGGTGGCGTGGGCGGTGACCGGGATCATGGTCGTGCTCGTCGGCGAGGCGGAGCACACCGACCCGCTCGTCACGTTCACGCTCAGCCTCGTCAAGGTTCCGCTGATCGCGGCGGCGTGGCCGCTGAGCTACAGCTACTCGGCGTTCAAGCGTCCGGCTTCGCGGCAGGATCAGGTCGAGGCGGATCCGCGACTCCGGCGCTTACCAGACCGGACTCGTAGGCGCAGACGACGGCCTGGGCCCGGTCGCGCAGGCCGAGTTTCGAGAAGACGTTGCCGACGTGCGTCTTGACGGTCTGCTCGGCGACGACGAGCCTCGCGGCGATCTCGGAGTTCGACAGGCCGCGGGCGATCAACGTGAGCACCTCGGCCTCTCGCGAGGTCAGCACGTCGAGCCGGGAGGACCGCGTGCGAGTCGCCCCGGTTCGCGCGAACTCCTCGATGAGCCTGCGCGTCACCGACGGCGCCAGCAGCGCCTCTCCGGCGGCGACCACCCGCACCGCCGCGATCAGGTCGTCGGGAGGGGCGTCTTTGAGCAGGAATCCGCTGGCGCCGGCGCGCAGCGCCTCGTACACGTAGTCGTCGACGTCGAAAGTGGTCAGCATGATCACGCGCGGCCGGTGCACGTGCTCCGGAACCGAAAGCAGGAGCCTCGCGGCCTCAAGTCCGTCCATTTCGGGCATACGTACGTCCATGAGCACCAGGTCGGCGCGCAGTCGCGAGGCGCGGTCCACCGCCTGGACGCCGTCGGCGGCGTCGCCGACGACCTCGATGTCGTCCTGGGCGTTCAGCAGGGCGGCGAACCCCGCCCGCACCATGGCCTGGTCGTCGGCGACGAGAACGCGAATCGTCACGGCGTGCCCTCCTGTGTCTCGAAGCCGGCGTCGACGGGCAGGTGCGCCCGCACCGCGAAGCCGCCGTCTTCGGTCGGCTCGGCGTCCAATTGTCCGTTCAGCAGTGTGACGCGTTCGCGCATGCCCGCCAGCCCCAGCCCCGCGCCGTGCAGCTCCGGCGAGTCGGATCCGCGCTGCGGCGCGGCGTTGACGACCTCGACGACCACGCCGTGCGCGTCGCCGGACACCGTGACCGCGGTGGGCGCGCCCGCGGCGTGGCGCACCACGTTGCTCAGCGCCTCCTGCACCACCCGGTACGCGGTCACCGAGACCGCCTCGGGCAGGTGCTCGGGGAGTTGCCCCACTGTCAGCGTCGCCGGAGTGCCGGAGCGGTCGACCGCCTCAACCAGCGCCTCGAGGCGATCCAGGCCAGGCTGGGGCGCTCGCAGCGCCGCTTCGTCCTCGCTGCGCAGCACCGCGAGCAGGCGGCGCATCTCCCCCAGCGATTCGCGCGCCTGCTCGCTGATGGAGCGAAACTCCGCGCGCGCCGTTTCGTCCAGTTCGTCCAGCCGATACTCGGCCGTGGACGCCTGCACGGCGATCACGGACATGTGATGGGCCACCACGTCATGCAGTTCCCGGGCGATGCGGGTGCGCTCTTCGAGCATTCGGCGGCGGGTCCGCTCCTCGGCGGTCAGGCGCTCCTCTTCTTCCACGCGCCGCCGCACGCCGCGAGACATTCGCACCGACATGCCGACGACCAGGGCGGCGGCGGTGAGCAGACCGCCGAGCGTGAGGTTCTGGTACGCCAGATCCGACCCCACCTGCCGCGCGATCCAGGCGCCGACGAGCAGGTAGACCGCCCACGTCCCGATCGCGATCGGCACCCGGCATTCGCGGGCCACCGCGAACTGGGCGACCAGCAGCGCGAACAGGCTGGGAACCGTCAGCGGCCACGGTTCGTCGCCGAAGCCCTTGGCCGCGGCTGCGACCCAGCCCACGGTCGCCATCGCCGCCAGCCAGGCCGGCAGCGGGTGGAACCGCGCGCCGATCACGCCGACGCCGGTCAGGAAGGCGACGAGAATCGACATTTCGACGCCGTAGTTCTCCCGGAGTATCTGGTTCTGCACTCCGAAAAGCAGGAACCCGAACGGGACCGATCCCGGACCGGCGAGCGCCAGCGCCGTGGTGAGCCTGAAGCGCCAGGACGGGTCGCCGACCGGACCGGTGTCGATCAGGAGGCTGACGATTCTGCGTACCGGCCGGGGGCGGCGCGCGTCGACGGATTCCACGGTCCCAACCTAAGCCCGCGGCGGCCGCCGCGCGACTCTCACCCCACAGTGTCATCGTCGGCGCGTCGTCTGGCGCCACGGTATGACGTGGAAGTTCAGTCTGTCGCGTCAGGACGAACATCGCCGCCGCGCATAGCGTCCGACACATGACAGACGACGTGATCAAAACGCGTTTCGCCGGGGTGGCCGCAGTCGCCGGGGCCGTGGTCGGCATGGCCAGCTTCGGGCTTATGCACGTGTTGATGGCCGAGGAGGTGAATCCGGTGCGCCAGCCCGTCAGCGCCTACGCCTTGGCTTCTCCGGGCGACGCCCTGTTCGTCGCCGGCGCGTCGGGACTGGCCGTGGCGTGCGCCGCGCTTGCCGTCGGCGGCCGGGGGCCCGCACGGCAGGCGTCGGTGCGCCTGCTGCTGGCCGTCACGTCGGCGATGCTCGTCTTGGCGGCGGCGTTTCCAACCGACTCCGGAGTGAACGTGTCTACCGTGGGCGGCCAGATTCACCGATATTCGGCGGGGGCGGCGTTCGTCCTGATCACGCTGGCGGGGTTCGCCGCATGCGTGCGCGGACGCCGCGAAGACGTCTCGGCGGCGGCGCGGCGCGCGACGATGCTGCTGACGGTCGTGTGCGCGGCGACCTTCCTGGTCACCACCGTCAACACGTTCTTGCCGGAGCTGGCCGACGGCGGCCAGTGGCGGGGACTGCCGCAGCGCGTCTTGCTGGCAGCCCAGTCGCTGCTGATCGTGACGCTGGCGTGGGCGCCGCGCGAGCGCCGTGCCGTCCTGGCCGTCCCGCCCCGCGGCGACGTGAGCGCGCCGGCAAACCTGGCGGCGGCGTCATGACCTCCCCGTTGTGCGCCGTCATCGACCTCCTCGCACATCTCGACAGGCTGTACCAGACCTACGCCGACGATCTGCGCCTGGCGCGTCGGGAGCAGGCGCGGCTGCGCCGCGACAGCCCGGGCATGAAGACGCAACTGGACGACGTGGAGGCCGAGCTGACCTACCTGCGGCTGCGCGAGGCTCGGCCGGCGTCGACGGTCGAGGTGGGATGTCTGGACGGCTGGTCGACCAGCTGGATCCTGCGGGCGTTGCGCGACAACGGCGGCGGCGAGCTTTTCTCGTTCGACTCGCGCGGCGGCGCCCCGCGACATGTGCCGCCGGAGCTGTCGCGCGGGCGCTGGACGTTCGTCGCAGGCGACGTCCGACGGCGCACGGACCGTCTGCCCGCCGAGATCGACTTCCTGTGCGTCGCCGCGGCGCATACGGCGCGCTTCGCCAGGTGGTACATCCCGCACCTCGTGGAGCGGCTTGGGCCGGGCGCCCCCGTCGGCGTCCACGGTGTTTTCCGCCGCGCGCGACCGCTGCCTTTCGGCCAGGCGCGGGTCGTGACGTCGTGGCTGCGCGGACGCGACGTGCCGCACTTCACCGCCTCGCCGGTCCGGAATCCGCTCGTGCACCGCCAGCTGTGCCGGATTCGCCGCGAGCTGGGTTTTGACGCGCCGATTCACACCGGCAGCCGCAATGCGACGGTCTTCTTCAGCGCGCCGGGTCAGGACGCGTAGGCGGCGTAGCGGTCTCCGTGGCGCTCCACCCGCAGCGAAAGCCCGAAGGTCTTCGACAGGTTCTCCGAGTCGACGACGTCGGCGAGCAGCCCGGAGGCCACGACCGCGCCCTCCGACAGCAGCATGGCGTGCGTGAAGCCGGGCGGTATCTCCTCGACGTGGTGGGTCACCAGCACCATCGCCGGCGCGTCGGGGTCGTACGCCATCTCCGACAGGGTGCCCACGAGCCGTTCTCGCGCGCCAAGGTCGAGCCCGGCGGCGGGCTCGTCGAGCAGCAGCACCTCGGGGTCGGTCATCAGGGCCCGCGCGATCTGCACCCGTTTGCGCTCGCCTTCGGACAGCGTGGAGTAGCGGCGGTCGGCGAGGGCGTCCACGCCGAGCTGCTCAAGCAGCACTCTGGCGCGGATCTCGTCTACGGCTTCGTAGGACTCCCGCCAGCGGCCCAGCACCGCCCAGGCGGCGGTCACCACCGCGTCGGCGACCGTCTCGTCTCCGGGCAGCGAGTCGGCGAGCGCGGCGGTGGAGATGCCCACGCGCGGCCGTAGTTCGAAAACGTCCACTTTGCCGAGCTGTTCGCCGAGGACGCGCATGACGCCCGCGGTCGGGTGCGCCCGTCCGGCCGCGATGTTCAGCAGCGTGGTCTTGCCGGCGCCGTTGGGTCCCAGCACCACCCATCGCTCGTCAAGCTCCACCTGCCAGTCGACGTGGTCGAGCAGCGTCGACCCTCCACGACGGACGACGAGGCCGGCGGCGTCGATGACGAGATCAGGTGAGGGCGACACGGTTGCATCCTGCCATGGATGCGCCGACCGCGCCCTGCGGCGGCGGCAATCGGGTTGCCGGGAACACAGCGTCGAAGAAGGACTCAGAGTTCGCAAGTTCATTCTCTTCCGTGGCGAGCGGCCTCCAGGCCAGTGCAACGGCCGTAAGCCGCTGTACGGCCGCAAGCCCCGCGTGATCGAACAGACAAGA
>JBOGDN010000164.1:0-2792 GCA_050742995.1 Stackebrandtia sp.
ACGCTGGATCCCCCTCGCCGTCCCAGCTGGTCGGCGACGGCGCGACCCTGTCCGACGTGGCGGCCGCCGTGCAGCCGTCGGTGGTGTCGATCAACACCGGAAACGGCGAAGGCTCGGGCGTGGTGTACGACGACGAGGGCCACATCATCACCAACAACCACGTGGCCGCCACGGCCGCGGGCGGCAAAATGGAGGTCGCCTTCCCCGACGGCAGCACCGCTGAGGCGACGCTGGTGGGCGCCGATCCGGCCGGCGACCTCGCGGTGATCAAAGTCGAAGGGGTCGACGACCTCACGCCGGTGACCTTCGGCGACTCCGAAAGCCTGACCGTCGGCGACCAGGTGCTGGCCCTCGGGTCGCCGCTTGGCCTCGACGGTTCGGTGAGCGCGGGCATCGTCTCGGCGCTCGACCGCAGCATCGAAGCCGGCGACTCCGGCGGAGGCGACGTCTCCGCGCTGTCCGGGATGATCCAGACCGACGCCGCCATCAACCAGGGCAACTCCGGAGGCGCCTTGGTCAACGGGCGCGGAGAGCTGATCGGGATCAACACCGCGATCGCCACGGCCGACGGGTCGGCCGGGAGCGTCGGAGTGGGCTTCGCGATCCCGTCCTCCACGGTCGCCGACACCGTCGAGCAGCTGCTTGAGGACGGCAGCGTCGAAAACGCCTACCTGGGCGTCGGCGTCGCCGACTCCACCGACGAGGCCGCCGGCGCCGTGGTGACGCGCGTCGAAGAGGGCAGCCCGGCCGAGGAGGCGGGACTGAAACGAGGCGACGTGATCGTCTCCGTCGACGGCGAGCCGATCTCCGCCGCCTCCGACGTGGTGGCCGCCGTGCAAGGTCTTGAACCCGGCGCCGAGGTGGAGGTGACGTACCTGCGGGACTCCGACGAGGAAGAGACCGCCGACGTCACCCTCGGATCGGCGGTGGCCACCGACTAGATCTGAACTTCTCGAACTTCTCTCTTTTGCTATGGGGTGCGGGGAGGGCGGCGCGCCGGCGCCGCCCTCCCCCTTTTTTCGCGTCAGGACGTCCAGGGCTCGTCGGCGAGGACGGTGTGCTGGCGTCGCAGCTGGAGGCGGCGTTGGAACTGGCGCTGCGCGGCGAGGCGGCCGTGCACCAGCATCAGCGTTTTCGGCTCGGCCTCGGCGACGATCTTCACCAGATCCTCCTCGGAGGCGTGCGCGCCCAGCCGGTACTGGCCGACGTGCGCGGCCACGTCCACCGGTTCGTCCGGGCCCGGCAGCTCGAAGCGGCCGCCGCCGGCCTCGGCGAGGCTGAGCAGTCGCGAACCGGGGCTGTCGGCGTCCTGGTACCCGACGACCATGAGGCCCGACTCCGGCTCGGCGAGGATCTCGCGGGCCCACGCCACGGCCGGTCCGCCGTTGAGCATGCCGGACGTGGCCACCACGACGCAGGGCCGTCGATCGGCGATCTCCTTGCGGGTGCGGCCGGGCGCGACCGGGCGCACCCGCTGGTTCCAGATGCGCATCCGCTCCCCGTCGGGGCCGGCGTGTCGCTGGTAGGCGTGGCTGAGGTCGCGTGCGAGACCGTCGACGAGCACCTCGACGTCGGGAAGGTGCTCGCGGCAGATCAGCGCGATCTCCTGCGCCCGGCCGAGCGCGAAGGTGGGAACCAGGACCCGGCCGCCGCGGCCGAGGATCCGGTCGGCGTCGGCGACGAACTGATCGACGACCGCGTCGCGCGGCGGCAGTTTTCCGGACCCGGCGTAGGTCGACTCCAGCAGCATGAGGTCGGCGCCTCGCGCCGACTCCGGCAGGTCGAGGCCGCCGACGCTCAGCTGTCCCGACGGCGAGACGTCGCCGGTGACCACCACGCGGCGCTCGCCGGCGGTGATCACCACGCCCGTGGCGCCGATGATGTGGCCGGCGCGGAACAGCTCGATGTCGAACGCGCCGACGCGCCGGTGCCTGCCGAGCGGGAGGTCGCTGAGCGCGGCGATCGCGGCGTCGACCTCGGCCTGGCGAAACGGCGGCAGCGGGCCGCCCGCCCAGGACTCGCCGCTGTCGGCGCGGCGGGCGAGCACCTTGGCGGAGTCGGCCCACATGGTTCCAAGCAGGTCGCAGGTGGCCATCGAGGCGATGATCGGAATTCCCGGATGCTTGGCCGCCAGCGCCGGCGCCCAGCCGGCGTGGTCGTTGTGGGCGTGTGTGAGGACGATGGCGTCGGGCGGCTCGCGGTCCAGCTCCGCCACGCCCGCCGGCGCCAGCGACTCCTCGTCGACTCCGGACGGACGGGTGCCGGCGTCCACGAGCAGCCGGGCACCGCCGCCGGAGACCAGCACGCAGGAGCCGCCGATCTCGGTGCCGCCTCCCAGGACCCGGACCGTCACTGACATGTCCGTCGTCGTCGCCCGCGGGACCGGCGCGGAGACCTGTGCGTCGTCGCGTTCGCGCCGCGCGCTTTCCAATCGCGCGTACGCCACCTCAAGGTGCCGCCGCAGTTGCGCGAGCTCACCGTCAAGATTGTCTACAGTGGTGCGAAGCTCGCGGTTCTCCTCGGCGACGGTGGACAGCTGCTGTTCCAGCCGGTCGCGCGTGCCGCGCAGCTCGCCGATGCGCTGCTCGTAGCGGGCGGCGCGTCGGGTCTCGGCGTCGGGACGGTTGGCGCGTCTGCGCGCCCGCTGGGCCCGTCGCAGCGCCTTGCGTCGCTCGTCGAGCAGCCTCTGGACGCTGCCGACCGCGCGCGCCGCCGTCTGCGGGTCTGCGGACAGCAGTTCGGACGCGGGCGGACCCGTCACCCGGCCGCGCAGCTCGACGCGCAAAAGCCCG
>JBOGDN010000165.1:0-3148 GCA_050742995.1 Stackebrandtia sp.
GCCTTGCGCTTTGTCAGATCGGCGTCAGGACTTCGCTCCGACGGTTTCGGCGCCTGCTGAAACCTTCGGAGGACCGCCGGCGCGCTTGATCAGCGTGTCGTCGTAGTCCTGCTTCAAGCCCTTCCAGGTCGCGACGGTGGCCGCGATCAGGATCACCGAGAACGGCAGGGCCAGCACGATCGCGAAGATCTTCAACGCGGTCAGGCCGCCGACCAGCAGCAGCACGATGGCGGTCGCGCCCTCCAGCAGCGCCCAGAACAGACGGCTGCTCTTCGGCGGGTCGAGGTTGCCGCCGGAGGCGAGCATGTCGATGACCAGCGAACCGGAGTCCGAGGAGGTGACGAAGAAGGTCACGACCAGCAGCGTGGCCACGCCCGTCATCAGCGTCGTCCACGGCAGGGTGTCGAGCACCAGGAACAGGCCCTGCGACTCGTCGGTGAACTTCACCACCGATTCATTGCCCTGGTTGGCAACCTGGTCGATGCCGGTGCCGCCCAGAGCGGCGAACCAGAAGAAGGACAGGATGGTCGGCACCAGCAAGACGCCGACGACGAACTCGCGGATGGTGCGGCCCTTCGAGATGCGGGCGATGAACACCGCCACGAAGGGCGCCCAGCTGATCCACCATCCCCAGTAGAAGATGGTCCAGGCCGTCTGGAAGGCCCCGCCGTCGGCGTAAATGCTGTCCTCAACGGGGAAGGCGCCGGCGTCGAAAGTGGCCGTCAGAATCTGTTGGAAGTAGTAGCCGATGCTGCTGAAGAAGTTGCGGAAAATGAACAGCGTCGGCCCGGCGACGACGAAGAACAGCAGCAGCGCCGCGGCCAGCATCATGTTGATGTTGGACAGCCACTTGATGCCCTTGCTCACGCCGGAGAGAACCGACCAGACCGCGATGCTGGTGACGACCACGATGACGACCAGCTGCAGCACGGTGCCGCCGCCGGTTTCGGCGAGAAGGGCGTCCGGCATGCTGTCGCCGAACAGCTTGACCAAGCCCGTGTTGATCTGGGCGGATCCCAGACCAAGCGAGGTCGCCACGCCGAACAGGGTCGCCACCACGGCGGTGACGTCGATCAGGTCGCCAAGCGCCCCTTCGACGCGCTTGCGGCCCAGCAGCGGCTCAAGCACCCACCGGATCGACAGCGGACGGCCGCGGCGGTGGACGGTGAAGGCGATGGCCAGACCGAGCGCCACGTAGATCGCCCAGGCGTGGATGCCCCAGTGCATGAACGTGATGAGCATGGCGTCGCGTGCGGCGTCGACGGAGTTGGCCTCGTCCGCCGGAAGGAACGGAGGTTCCCTGAGGTGGATCAGCGGCTCAGAGGCGCCGTAGAACACCAGGCCGATTCCCATGCCGGCGCTGAACAGCATCGCGAACCAGGACACGCGAGTGAACTCCGGCTCCGCGTCTTCGTCCGCGGCCAGTTTCAGCTTCCCGAAGCGGGAGAGGCCGAACGCCGCCGAGGCGATGATGAAGAAGGCGATGGCGAGGATGTAGTACCAGCCGAGTGTGCCCGTCACCCACTCGTTGATTCTGTTCATCACATCGTCGGCGACGGAGAGGTACCCCAGGCTGGGGTCGGCCTCGTCGACGAGCGTCTTGCTCTCGATGTTGGACAAAATGAGGGAGACGACGATGAGGCCGATGATGGTCGCCGCGGCGGGGATGAAAATTCTCGGGGCGAACGCTCGGTCGGTGCGCAGCGCCTGTGATGTCGGGGCGGATCTGGTCTTCGCATCCGCCCCTGGAGGTTCGGACGGGTCCTTCGACTCTGTACTCACGAGGTTTAACTCCGGTCGTCGTTTACGTTAAGGGCAAGGCCCATACGATAACGTTTTTGCCCATGTACGTGCCCGCCCTCCTGCGAATGGAGACGCGGGTTTGGCCGTAAGGACGACTCCGTTCGCAGCTTTGTCGACTCTTGTTTCGCTCTCATTTGGCGTGGTCGATCGGGCAGGTCAGGACTGGCGCGGTTGTGCGCTGGGGAGACGGGTGCTCGCCCTCGCCGCGGCCCGGGGCGGCCCCGCCGAGGCGCCGAATCCGGCGACGTCCTAAATCTCTTGGGAGATAACTCCAATTCGCCGCCTAAATGTTGCACATCATTTACCTTCTGTGGTGCCAAGGCTCAATCCCGCTTGGAAAGCTGGAGGCCATGTCGAGGCAATGGTGTGCTCAGGCTCGAGTGACCGCGGCCGTCGCGGCGGCCGCGTTGGCGGTGGCCGCCGTCGCGGTCTTCGCCGACCAGGCCGCCCAAGGTGATCCGGACGCGTCGTCCGCGACCGGCGCGCTTCCGGAGCTGACGCCGGCGACGCCGCGCGCCGTGGGGTCGCCCGAGGCGTTCAAGCCGGTCCACGTCGCCCATCGGGGCGGCGCGGGACTCGCGCCGGAGATGACCGCCGCGGCCTTCGAGTCGGCCCGCAAATACGATCCGGACTTCGTCGAGATCGACGTGCAGTTGTCGAGCGACGGGGTCCCGGTGCTGGTGCACGACGAGACCCTGGCGCGCACCTCCGACGTCGCCACGGTCTATCCCGGGCGCGAGTACCAGCCGGTCGGCGACTTCACCCTGAAGCAGCTGCGCCGCCTTGACTTCGGCTCGTGGTTCGGCGAGAGCTACGCCGGCGAGTCGATCGTGACGCTCGAGGAGCTGCCGGACTTCATATATTCGCACGGCATCGGCGTGTTCATCGAGCTGAAGCTCCCGGAGGAGAGTCCCGGGCTTGAGCAGGCGGTGTCCGACGTGATGGACGCCGACCCCAGGTGGGCGGAGATGGCGGCGGCCGATCGGGTCTACTTCATCTCCTTTGACCGGGATGCGCTGGAGCGAGCCGCGAAGCTGCAGCCGGACCCGTCGCTGATCTGGCTGAGCCCGCACGTGCCCGACGACTCGACGCTGGCCGACGTCGCCGGCTGGTCCGCGCAGATCGGGGCCGACCACCGCCACGCCGACGATTCCGACCTGCGGCGGATACGCGCCGCCGGCCTCGCCGTCGCGTTGTGGACGGTGAACACGAAAGAGGCCCTGAAACGGGTGATAGAGCAGCGGATCGACTTCGTCATCACCGACCGCCCCGACCTGCTACACGGCCTGATCGAGCAGGGTTAGGGCGTGTGTGAGATCCCGTTTCCTGCTGCGCGTCCACCAGG
>JBOGDN010000166.1:0-4268 GCA_050742995.1 Stackebrandtia sp.
GTGAGAATGTCATCGACCTTCCAAAGGCCGTCGGCTTCGTCCTCGGGGACGCTGATGCAGACGTTGCCGGTGACGCTCGCGTCGGTGTACTGCTCGCCGGCGTCGACCAAGCTGTTCGGAAGGGCGCCGCACCATCCGTCGAAACCGTCGTAGGTGTTGCCGTCGGCGCTGACATACGACATCGACAGATCCAGCCAGGCGGTGCCGGACTCGTCGCCGACGTACGTCGCGGCGACTTCGGTCATCGCGAAGACGTAGCCGTCCTCGGGTTCCTCGTTGAACATGTTCTCGGCCAAAATCTCGTCAAGCGCGTCGAAGTCGGTTTTAGACAAAGAGACGTCCCAGTCGCCGACGGCGAACGTCTCGTCGACGGGGTACGGGTTCTCGCGCTCGCCGGCTTCTGCGGCCGGTTTCGCGGTCGGCTCGGGCTCTTCGCTTGACGCCGCGGATTTGGGTTCGCGGTCGGGCTCGGCGACGGCGACGACAAGTGTTCCAATCACGCACAGCGCCACCAGACCGCCCACGCCGGCGAGGACCGCGATCAACACGTTCCGCGTGGTGTTCTTCGGAGGCGGGGTCGGGACCTGAAATTGGCCCGTCGGCGGTTGCGAATACGGCGGCGGGGATTGCCGGTAAGGGGGCTCGGGGTACACGTCGGCGTCCTTCCTATTAGTTCGATTGCCCAATGGGCTGAGGCGGAATGAGCAAGACAGTGCCGGTCTGCTTACGTATCGTAGGCAGGTTTCGTGTTGTCGCGGCCACGGCGACAGCCTCTGTGGAGGCAGAGAATTTGGGCTCTGGCGCGGTAACTGGTCGGCGGCGGTCGTCGACTTGACGGCGAGAGCGACTAAACCGTTCGATGTACGGGAAGTTCGTCCTCAATGTCGATCGAAGGACGCGAAACCGCGTGTTGCCTTGAAGCCATGACACAGCGACGACATCCTGAACCGACGAGCAAATCCTCGAAACTTCGACGCCGCTGGTATCAGCACCTCGCCATCTTCGCCGCGGCGCAGGCGGCGCTGGCGGTGTTCGGCCATTCGTGGGCGTTGGCGTTCTTCCAAGACGCCGTCCCCGGCGATCAACCGTGGCTGATGATCGGCGGCAGAATCTGGCTGATCGTCTTCGCCGTGGACACGGTGTGGACCTGGTGGAAAATCCTGGGCGACCGGAACGACGACAGCCCGAAGCAGCCTGACATCACGCACAAAGACGACATGCGGCGATGACGGAGCCGTCCAAACTCGCCGCCGACGGCGTTTCCTGGTGGCGACGGCCGTGGGTGGCGCCGTTGGCGTTGGGGGCCTTGATTTTCCTCGCGTTCTCATTGCCGCCGTACTTGACGCTGGATCCGGAGCGGACCCGCGTGCCCGCTCCGGACGGATTCTCTGCGCACTATGGACTTCTTGTCGTGCACATCATGTTCGGCACGGTCGCTCTTGTGACGACCTGCCTGCAGGTGTGGCCGTGGCTGCGCAGGCACAAGCCGGCGGCGCACCGGATGTCCGGGCGGATCTACGTCTTCGGCGGCGTGCTTCCCGCGGCCGTTCTCTCGCTGCCCATCGGCGCGCTCAGTCTCGCCGGACCCATCACACGGGTCAGCTCCGTCCTTTTGGCCGTGCTGTGGCTGGGGACCACGATCGCCGGGTACCGCATGGCGCGGCAGCGCAGGTTCCGGGAGCACCGCAGATGGATGATCCGCAGTTTCGCGCTCACCACGTCGATCGTGATGAACCGCGTGTGGCAGTGGGCTGTGGACTCCGCGATGTCGCCGTTTCTGGAGACGACGTTCGCCGGCAACGAGGCCTGGATGGCGGAGAGCGTCAACGGCACCGCCGCCTGGCTGAGCTGGACGGTCAACCTCATGATCGCCGAATGGTGGCTGGATCGGCAAAAGCGGCCACAGCGTCAGGCGCGAAAGGTCGCGGTTCGGGTTTGAGACAAGGGACCGGGGGGACTCTGTGGTCATGGTTGCTACACGAAAGGTCGCTCGGGTGCTCGTGGACCGCCACGGCGCCACATACTCAGAACAGGCGGGGATCCGTCTCAAGAACACGCCGGGGTCGCTTTATCAGCTGTTGGTCTTGTCGACGTTGTTGTCGGCGCGCATCAGCGCGGACATCGCGGTGGCGGCGGCGGTCGAGCTGTTCAGGGCCGGGTGCCGCACGCCGCGGGCTATGCGGGAGGCGACGTGGCAGCAGCGCGTGGAGGCGTTGGGGCGCGGAGGTTATCGACGCTACGACGAGAAAACGTCCATAATGCTGGGCAATGGGGCCGAGCTTGCCCAGAAGCGATGGAGGAACGATCTGCGACGGCTTTACGCCGCGGGCGGCGACAGCGCGGGCGTGGCTCGGCTGCTGCGCGAGTTTCCCGGGATCGGGCCTACGGGCGCGTCGATCTTCTGCCGCGAGGTGCAGGGCGTGTGGACCGACCTGGCGCCCTACGTCGACGAGCGCGCGCTCAAGGGGGCGGAGCGGCTGGGCTTGCCCACGGACGCCGAGCGGCTGGCGCGGCTCGTCGACGACGAAGAGCTGCCGAATCTGATCGCCGGCTGCGTGCGCGTGGCGCTTTCTCCGAAGCTCGCCGACGAGGTGACCCGCGCCTGACGGGCCGACGCGAACGGAACGAAGCGACGAGCTCTAACCGGCAATCGCCGTCCATTCTTTGCACCGGACAATTCGCACCCCGGGCGCGCGGTAGTACGGGTCGTCGTCCATGACCTGTTCCAGCGTCTTCTCGTCCGGCACGTCGAAGATCAGCAGCGCGCCGGATTCGTCGGCGAACGGCCCGGCCATTCGCACGATCCCCTTGTCGCGCAGCACTTTCAGCTTCTCTCGGTGAGCCGGACGGAGTTCAAGTCGCGCGGGGTTGGAGTCAAAGGCAAGCTCCACGACGAACATCGCGCATCCTCCCTGTCTTGGGTGCGGGCAGATTTTCGAGCCTACGACGCGACCTCGGCGCCGTGATGCAGCCAGTGCGCCAGCTCGGGCGCGGCCAGCTCCTCGAGCCTGGCGGCGTAGCGGGCGGCGTCGTCGTCGGTCATCCATGCGCGCCACAGCTTGCCGGCGCCGCGACGGAAGAATTTGTCGGTGTTCTTGAAAAGTCCAAGACCCTCGTCGGGGGCGTAATCGGCCGAGCGTTTGCGCATCCGGCCGAACGTGGCCGCTTCGGCCAGGCCCGGCAGGGTCGACGCGGCGACGTCGATTTCCAGCAGCTCGGCCAGTCGACGCATCTGTCCCTTCAGGTCGCGCTTCAGATCGGCGTAGTGCACCAATGCCACGTTGGACTCGTCGCGACGGTCCCATGCGCGCTGCTGCTGCCAGACGAGTCCGTACAGCGTGTCGAGGTTCTCGTGCGGGTCGTCCTCGTTGTCGACCCACCGCAGAAAGCCTTCGCGTTCGGTCTTCGGCGGGCCTTCGGGCGTGGTCTCGTCCTTGCGCGCCGGCTCGCCGGTCAGGACGCGCACGCGCTCGCGGTCCAGGTTCTTCCCCTGATGGAACAGGGAAATGGCCACGTCGCGCGGGTCGCGTCCCACCGCGAGGTACGTGACCCGCGGATCGCTCGGCACGCCGTCCAGCGGGGTGTGGGTCTTGACGAAGCGACGATGCGTCTGCGCCTCCAAGTGCGCGCGGACTTCCTCGACGGGGCGGACGCACATGTCCATCCACGGCGACAGCCTGGTCAAAGGCTCGGGCAGTTCCGGGGTCTGGAAGATCAGCAGCGCGCAGATCATCTGCGTCCAGGTGGTGCCGCTCTTCGACGGCGAGCTGATCACGATGTCGCCTGGCCGAAATTCGAATCCGTCCCAGCGCGCGCTGTCTTCGATCACGGTTCTATATCGGACGATTTTTTCGCTCACGTCGCGATGCTAGCCCGAGCCTCCGCGCTCCTCAAACGTGTTCCGAGACCAGCACCGCGCGCGTGCCCGGCTCCAGCGCCTCGAACACGTGCGGCACGTCGCCCGGGTAGGCGACGTAGTCGCCGGGGCTGAGCTCCACGGGGTCTTCGGCGACGCCCACCATGGCGCGCCCGACGCCGAGCACGACGTGCTCCACCACGCCGGGCATGTGCGGGTCGGATTCGCGGGCGCGTCCGGGCTGCGCCGAGATGAGATAGATGTCACGCCTGGCGTTCGGCGGGCACGACGCCAGCAAGGTGGCCAGGTAGTCGGCACGCTCGGCGGCGATGCCGGGACCCTCGCCGACGCGGATTACGTGCACCCGCGGACGCGGCGGGTCGACCAACCGGGAGAACGGGACGTCCAGGGC
>JBOGDN010000167.1:0-6372 GCA_050742995.1 Stackebrandtia sp.
GGCGAGCCTCGCGACCGCAAGCGGTCGCGACCTTGGCAGAGCGTCGTCGTCGGCGCGCGAAGCGCGCCTCCTCCTCCGCCTTGCCAGGCTCGATCAGCGAACTTCTCGCGACGGACGACCCGCCACCGGCCCCTCTCGTCTCACCGGCGCGACGCGCTCCCACGGCACGGTCAGCGTCCCGTCGCGCCGCCGCGGCGGGGTCTCGGCGATCGGCCAGCCTTGCGCGGCCCGCGCGTCCAGGCTGCGTCGCCACCGGTCGCGGGGGCCGAAGACGCGCGCGGCGGCGTTGTCGCGCCACGCCTCGTCGAGCGCCGTCATCAGGTCGAAGACCGGCTCGCCCGGAACATTGCGGTGGATCAGCGCCTTGGGCAGCCGCTCGGCGAGCACCGCCGGGCGCTCCAGGTGCGAAAGGGAGGCGGCAAGGGTGAGGCTGATCGGACCCCGCGAGTCGAGCAGCACCCACGTCGCCACCCGGCCCGTCTCGTCGCAGGTGCCCTCGACGAGCAGCCCGCCGGGCGCCAGTCCGCGGCACAGTCGCCGCCAGGCGTCGGCGACCTCGGTCTCGTCGTACTGCCGCAGCACGTTCATCGCCCGCACCAGATGCGGGCTCAGCCCCGCCAGTTCGAAGCCGCCCCGGACGAACTCCAGGCGGCCGGGGATCGTGCGCGGCGCGGCCGCGGCGACCCGCTCCGGGTCGATTTCCACCCCCGTCACGCGCACGTCCGGACGCACCCGGGCCAGCCGCGAGCGCCACTCGCGCGTGGTCACGGTGTCGGCCCCGAATCCGAGGTCTGCCGCCAGCGGGGAGACGCGCGCGCCGCGCAGCAGCGACCCGGCACGGCGGTTCAGCCACCGGTCCAGCCGGCGCAGCCGGTTCGGGCCGGTGACGCCGCGGGTGATCGTCCCCTCGGGCGGCAGCGGCGGCACGCCCTCAGGTTAGCCGCACAGGCGTCGCGTCTCGCTTTTGAGAAAAGGCGTCGCCGACAAAAGACAACCTCGCGGCGCTTTCGGAACGTCAATACAGACGAATCTCCCTTCGTTCGGAAGAAACACACCACATGCGTCTCATGCGATTTAGCTTGACCAAAGGACGAATCATCGGGGCGGCCGTGACGACCGTGCTGATCGGCGCCACTGCGACGGCCTGGTGGGTGGCGGCCGACGCGCGCACTCCGGCGCAGCAGGCCGCCGAATCCGAGGAACCGCCGGACTCGGTCATCACCGCTCCCGCCGAGGAGAAGGAGCTGCTCGAGCTGCTGACCCTCGACGGGGAGGTGCAGCGCGCCGACGAGCTGAAGGTCGAGGCGCCCGCCGGAGGCGGAGGCGGCGGCGAAGAAGAAGAGAACACCGGCGGCAACACGCTCGTGTCGAAGCTCCCCAAGAAGAAGGGCGACGAGGTCAACGCCGGAGACGTGCTCATCGAGCTCAACGGCCGCCCCTACTTCGTGCTTCCGGGGAAGATCCCCGCCTACCGCGACCTGCAGGAAGGCCACGAGGGACCCGACGTCGAGCAGCTGCAGACCGCGCTGCAGGGGATATACGGCACGCCCGTGACCGGGAAGTTCGACTCCCGCACCGCCACCGACGTCGCCAGGCTTTACCAGGACCACGGCTACACGCCGGGCGCCGCCGCCGGAGGCGGCGACGAGGTCGAAGAAGGCGAAGAGGGTTCCGAAGGCGGAGGCGACGTGGTGACCGTGCCCGCCGCCGAGGTGTTTTTCGCCGAGGAGCTGCCGCTGTCGGTCGGGAAAGTCTCCGCGGAGCTCGGCGCCCCCGTCGAGGGCGAGATGCTGAAGCTGGTCAGCGGGAAATGGAAAGTGGAAGCCGAGATCGAATCCGCCGACCTGAAAGAGTGGGTGAAGCTGAAGAAGTCTCAGCCGATCACCTTCGGCTCCGGCCCGCTTGAGGGCGAGGAGGCGCCCGAGCCGGAGTTCGAAGAGGTCAAGGAGGGCGAAGGCGAAGGCGAGGAAGAAGGCGGCGGAGGCGAGGAGGAGACCAAAAACGTCGTGATCTTCGACCTCGGCGACAAGGTCAAAGACGGCGACCCCGGCGACTCGCAGGAGATCGTCGCCGAGAAGGTGAAATCCCCCGAAGGCGCGCTCGTGGTTCCGGCTTCGGCGGTGTGGACCGCCTCCGACGGGACCGAAAAGATCGACGTGGTCGACGGCTCCGACATTCGCTCGGTCGAGGTCGAGGTGCACGTCGACTACGAAGGCGAGATCGCGGTGACCCCGGTCGACGGCGATCTCGCCGACGGCGACGAGGTCGTGATCGCCCGCCGCGATCGGGACGCCAAGTGATACGACGGCTGCTTCCCCCGCCCCGGCGCGGCGCTCGCCGCGCCTCCCGATCCAAAAAAGCCGGCGGGGACCGCGAGCGCGGTCGCGCGCAGGTGCTGGGAATCCTGTCGGAGGCGCTGGCTTCGCTGCGGGGACGCATGGTGCGCGCCTGGCTGACCGCGGCCGGCATCGCCATGGGCATCGCGGCGACCGTGGCCACCGTCGGCCTGTCGTCGACGGCTCAGGGTGCGGTCTCCGACGAGTTCGACGCCGCCAAGGCCACGCAGGTCGTCGCGTCGTTCAACGACAGTCTCGTCGAAAACGAGACGTACCCCACCGTCGCCGACGCCGACCGGGTGCGCAAGCTGAACGGCGTCGTCGACGCCGGCCTGATGTGCGGCTCCAACGAGGACCGCACGCTCACGCTTTCCGAAGGCAGCGAGTTCAGCGTCAAGAGTCCGGTGTCGGCCATGGAGCCGCAGGCGATGAAGGCTCTCGGCGTCGAAATCGTCGACGGCCGCGCCTACGACTCCGGACACGGCGCGCGCGGCGACGCCGTCGTCATGGTCGACGAGAAGCTGGCCGAGGATCTGGGGATCACCGACGTCTCCGAGCCTCGCCGCGTCTACATAGACGAAGTCCCGTACCTGCTCACCGGCATCTACTCCGCCCCCGAAGGGGAGACGAGCCTGACGCGCGCGGCCATGGTTCCCGCCGAGCAGTGCCTCGGCCCCAACGAGGACTACGGAACCCCCGAGGCGGCGATCCGCACCGAGCTCGGCGCCGCCGACAAGGTCGCCAAAGAGGCCGACCTGGCGCTGTGGCCGCGCGATCCGTCGATGGTCAAGGTGGCCAAGCCGCCGGACCTGCGGAATTTCCGCGAGCGCGTGGAGAGCAACCTGCAGTCGCTGCTGCTGGGCCTCGCGGGCGTCTCGCTGGTCATCGGCGCCATCAGCGTCTCCAACACCGCCCTGGTCTCGGTGATGGAGCGGCGCAGCGAGATCGGTCTGCGTCGCGCGATCGGCGCCTCGCGCAAGGCGATCTCGGGGCAGTTCGTATGCGAATCCGCGGTCATCGGCGTCGTCGGGGGCGTCGTGGGCACGGTGATCGGCGTCAACGTCACCGCGGGCGTCTCGCTTGCCCAGGAGTGGCAGGTCTCGTTCCATCCGCTGCTGCTGGCGGCGGGGCCGGTCGTCGGCGCCTTGGTGGGCGTCGTCGCCGGGGTCTATCCCGCCTGGAGAGCCAGCCGGGTGGCGCCGGCGGTGACCCTGCGGTCGTTACCCGCGGCCGTGTCTTGAGGCGTCACGCCGCGGGCACGGCCGCCAGGTCGAGTGCGATCTCTTCGCCGTCGCGCCAGCGCAGCGTGACTTTCGGGCCGTCGACGCTCACGTCGACGGCCCGACGCCATCGCGGCAGCGCCTCGGCCACGTCGTCGACGACGGTCAACACGTGCAGCGCCACGAACAGGTCGCCGCCGTCGGCGTGCAGCCCCGGCGCGGCGGAGTGTTTTCCGAGCGGTCCGCCGTGCGAGTGCTCGCAGGGCGCGGCGGGCCGGGCGTAGCCGTGCAGGCCGGCGACGGCCGCGACGAGCCCGTCCGTCGTCTGCGCCCAGGACCAGACCTCGTCTCGGCCGGTGCGCACGCGCGCGTCGCCGGCGACCGAATACCCGCCTTCGCGCACGCGCGCCGCGACGAAACCGTCCAGCCGGTGGCAGCGCACCTCGAACGGCCCGTGCACGGCCGAGGCGGTGACCACCGAGCCGGCGAGGTACTCGCCGACCGAGATCGCCGCGGCGTCGTCGACCCGGTGGGTCAGGATGCGGCGGCGTCGGTCCGCGTTGCCGTCGGCGTCGTACCCGACGAACTCGCCGTCGCATCCCTCGTCGAAGGCTTCGCCGAATCCGGGCGCGGTGTGCGACGTGTACGCCAACTTGGCGTAGCAGGGGTCGGGTTCGGGGGTGACGGCGTTGATGTGGTCGCTGCCGTGGTTGAGCACCCGCACCACGCCGTCGGCCTTCGTGGAGTGCACCAGCCAGCCGGCGCCGCGCAGCGCGACGGTCGCGTCGGCGTCGCGGCTGGGCTGCTCGGCTTCGACGTCGGTCCACACGGGGTTGTCGGGCGGCAGGGCGAGCCCGAGAAACCCGATGCCGGCGAAGTACGGCGAGCCGGGGCCCGAGTAGGTCTGGGTCATGGGCAGGTATTCGGCTTCGCGCCATCCCAGCGACGGCGGGCCGACGGCGCCGACGCCCGCGTCGACGAAGTACTTCAGGGTTCCGGAGGCCAGGCGTCGTGTCGCGCCCGGGGCCAGGGGCGCCACGCCCGCCAGTTCGGCCGTCCACAACGGCGCCAGCGTCGCCGTCCGGTAGGTCAGCGAGCGTCCGGCGAACACGGGGGCGCCGTTGCCGCCGAAGAAGTGCGCGTAGGTGCGGCAGAAGTCGGCGAGGCGTCGCCGCCACCGCCACGCGGCGTCGGGGTCGCGCCGCGCGCCGACCATGTCGTACCAGGCCCACAGGAAGGGGTGGATGACCCAGGCGTTGTAGTAGTCGACGTTGCGGCGGCTGCCGTCGGTGTGCCAGCCGTCGCCGAGGTGCCACGACTCGGTCAGGCGGACGTCGGCGTCGCCGCGGTATCGCGACGTGTCGACGCCGACGGAGGCGAGGAACGCTTCGACCACGGCGGTGAAAAGCACCCAGTTGTTCGGCCACACCTCAAGCCGGGCGTGGTGTTCCAGCCAGTCGACGACCTGCTCCTGGTCGCCGCCGTCCAGACGGTCCCAGATCTGCGCGCGGCACACGTGGAGCGCGAAGGCGACGTTCGCGGCCTCGACGGTCGGCTGGGTCTTGCCTTGCAAGGGCGGCACGCAGTCCACGCCGCGCAGCCATTCCTCGGGACCCGCGCGACGCGTGCCGGCGAGCAGCCCCTGGGCGTAGCGCTCGGCCAGGCCCTGACGGTCGCGGCCGGAGGCGATGAGGCCAGCCGCCAGCAGGAAGCTGCGCGCGTAGCCTTCCAGCGCGTCGGACTCCGGACCCGACCAGGCGTGCCGGCCGGGTATCCGGAACAGCGCGTGCTGCGGCGAGGCGTGGCGCAGCGCGTGCGACAGCCAGGTCTCGGCGACGGCCTCCCAGTGGGCTCGGGTGTAGCCGGTGTGCGGGGAAAGCGAGAGGTCTTCGGGAGGCAGCCGCATGTCGACGAACGCTATCGCAGGAATCGTGCGGCGTCCGCGATGTGCGACCGGACTCATCTCGACGTCGCCGGCGGCGACTTCGCGTCCGGGGCGGCTATCGTTGCGACGGGGATCGGCGTCGATCATCCGCGTTTCCGCTGCGTAAAACGCTCCAACCGCCGCCGCGAGCCCGCCTGGCCGCCAGGCGCGAGGCGGTGGAGAGCGTGAGAGCTTTCAGGAGAGCCCTTCGTGCTGTACAAGACCCTGTGGTGGACGGCGGCGCCGATGATGCGCGCCGTGTGGCGGCCGACGATCGAAGGACGCGAGAACATCCCGCGGGAGGGACCGGCGATCCTGGCCTGCAACCACCTGTCCGTCGCCGACCACTATTTTCTGGGACTGGTCACCTCTCGCCATATCGCCACAATGGCCAAGATCGAGTACTTCAAGCAGAGCGGCGTCAAGGGCAGGCTCGTCGGGGCCACCGTGCGCAGCCTCGGCCAGGTGGCGGTCGACCGCTCGGGCGGACGCAGAAGCGCGCAGGCGCTCGGTCCCAGCGAGCAGGTGCTGCGCGAGGAGAGGCTGTTCGCGATCTTCCCCGAGGGCACCCGCAGCCCCGACGGAAAGCTGCACCGCGGCCGCACCGGCGTCGCGCGCCTGGCGATGTCGACGAAAGCGCCGGTGGTCCCGATCGGAATCACCGGCACCGACGAAGTGCTGCCCATCGGCGTCACCCGGCCGCGGATGGGCAAGGTGACCGTCCGCGTCGGCGAGCCCATGGAGTTCTCCCGCTACGAGGGCATGGAGTCGGACAGGGTGACGCTGCGCGCGGTCACCGACCAGATCATGACCGCGATCGCCGACCTGTCGGGCCAGGAGTACGTCGACTCCTACGCCAAACGGCGTCCCGTCAAGAAGGACTGACCGGGCC
>JBOGDN010000168.1:0-2986 GCA_050742995.1 Stackebrandtia sp.
CCTGATATTCGGCGATCTGGCGATCGTCGGGTTCTTCTTCATCGTCGGCGGCGTGTTCTTCGAACGCGGCGAGCGCACGCTGTTCGCCACGCTGACGACCCCGCTGCGCTTCGACGCCTACCTGGCGTCCAAGCTCGCCACGTTGACCCTGTTGAGCGTCGTCATGACCATGATCATCGTGTTCAGCGGCGTCGGCCTCGACTTCCACCCGGCGCCCCTGCTGGCGGGCGTGGTGCTGTGCACCTTGACGTTCCTGCTCGCCGGTTTCATCTCGGCGACCCCGTTCGCCTCCATCAGCGAGTGGGTCATCCCGTCGACGGCCGTCATCGGAGCGCTCAACGTATCCCTTGTGCACTACTCGGGGCTGTGGGAACACCCGGTGCTGTACGCCGTGCCGACGTTGGGCTCGATTCTGCTGTTCGGCGCGGCCTTCGACCGGGTCGCGCTTGAGACGTGGCAGGTCGTATACGCGCTTGTCTATCAGGCGGCGTGGATCGCCGTGCTGTGGGCGGGCGCCCGCAAGGCGTTCCGCCGCTACCTGATCCAAAGCGAAGGGGGCGAGTGACCATGAACGTCATGGCCGCGTACGCGCGCAACGACCTGAGGAACATCCGCAGGGACACGCTCCTGGCCGGCGTCACGTTCGGCCCGATCCTGTACGCGCTGATGATGTGGCTGCTGCCGTCCATCAGCGACATGCTCGCCGAGCGCTACGGCTTCGATCTGCTGCCGTACTACCCGGTGCTCATCACCGCGTTCCTGCTGCTCGGGCCGATCGCGGTGCTCGGCGCGGTGTGTGGACTGATGCTGTTGGACGACAAGGATCAGCGCACGCTGTCGGCGCTGCGGGTGACGCCCGCGCCGCCGATGAGCTACCCGCTCTACCGCGCCGCGATGATCTCCGTCTTGTCGACCGTCTCGGTCGTCGTCTCCTTGGCGATTTCGAGACTGGTCACGGCCGAGCAGCTGCTGCACTCGATCCCGGCGGCCGTGGTGTGCGGGCTGCTCACCGCGGTGGTCGGCATCGGGATGGCTCGCTTCGCCAACAACAAAGTGGAAGGTCTTGCGGTCTTCCGCGCCTGCGGCATGCTCATCCTGGGGCTTCCGTCGGTCCCCTGGTTCTTCGACTCTCTGGCACTCGACCTGTCGTTCGGCGTGCTGCCGTTCTTCTGGCCGGTGAAGGCGTTCTGGGCGATGATGGACGGCGGCTTCTACTGGCACTACGTCTTCATAGGCGCCGCGTACGCCGTGCTCCTGCTCGCCTTGCTGCTGCGGGGATTCAGGACATTGCGCGTCTTATGACGTCGGCCTGGGGTCGGGGCCGTGCGCGTTGCCGCGCAACGGCGCCGACCCGGGCTGCATCGGCATGATCGCGGTGATGCGCGAGTGCCGGTCGTCGCCTTCCTGCTCGACCCTCAGCTGCGGCATGCAGTCGGGGTGGTCCTTGGCGATCCAGTCGGTCAGCTTCTCGCGCACCTCGCAGCGCAGCTGCCACAGCTGGTCGGCGTTGGCCGCCGACACCAGCGGCCGCAGCCGTTTCAGGTTTCCCGCCGTCTCGGTGACCGACAGCGTGGCGACCCTGCCGTCCCAGAGTTCGGTCGCCGCGACGATGCGCTGCATCTCGGCGCGGGCGGCGTCCATGGGCAGCCGCCAGTCCACGTCCAGCTCCACGACGCCCATCACGGCCGGGGAGCTGTGAGTCCAGTTGCGATACGGATTGTCCCTGAAATACGACGTCGGAAGGATGAGACGGCGCTCGTCCCAGATCCTGACGACGACATAGGACAGCGTGATCTCCTCGACGTGTCCCCATTCGCCGTCTACTTCGACGACGTCCTCCAGCCGCAGCGCGTCGCCGAAGACAAGAGAGACCCCGGCGAAGACGTTGTTCAACATCGTCTGCGCCGCAAGGCCGATGAAGACGCTGGCGAGGCCGGCCGACGCCAGCAGGGTGGCGCCGAAGGCGCGTACGCCCGGGAACGTCATGAGCGCCACGCCGATCGCGATCGTCCACACCGCCGCCGCCGCCGAGCGGTAGAGCACTGTGATCTGGGTGCGCCGGCGGCGGTCGTGAAGCCCGATTTGGTCTTCGTATGTCCGCTCGGCGGCGCGCTTCACCAGGTACAGCAGTCTGACGCCCATCCACGCCATCGCCGCGATCATGCCCAGCAGCAGCGCGTGCCCGGCCTCGCCCTTCCATTCGAAGTCCTGCACCCCGACGAGCACCACGCGCGCGGCGGTCAGCGCCACCATCAGCTGAATGGGGCGGTAGATCCGTTTCATCACCCGCAGCGGGGTCGGGTGCTTGCGCAGTCCGATGCGCAGACTCAGCCTGACGCAGGCGACGATGACCGCCGCGGCGACGGCTGCGCCGGGAAGGAGAAAAGCTGGCGCGATCTCATTCACATTTTCAAAGGTAGAGCACTATTCAGCGTCCGCACACCCCTCCGACCTCGGCGCGGGCGTCCGCGGCGCCGCAGCGCATGCCGTCGCCGTCGATTTCGACTAGATGCGCGTGTCCGAAAACGGCGTCCGCGCGAGTCACGTCGTGCCCGCGCGAGGCCAGGCCGTCCCATGCGGCGGGCGTTCCGGCCTCCAAGTCCACGACGGACGCGCCGTGGCGCGTCCAGGTGTCGAATCCGTGCGTGCTTGCCACACGCCAGCGCGGCGCGGCGATCGCCTCTCCCGGCGACGCGCCGTGCCGCAGCATGCGAAGCAGGATCTGCAGCAGGATCTGCGGCTGCGCGTCGCCGCCCATGGTTCCCAGTACCATCCGCAGTCGACCGTCCGGATAGGTCACCACGGCCGGCGCGAGCGTGTGCGGCGGTCGGCGGCCCGGCGCGTACTCGGCCGGATGCCCCGGCGTCAAAGAAAACCCGATGCCGCGGTTTTGGAGCCCGATGCCCGTGGACGGCTCGAAGATCCCGGAGCCGAAGCCGCCGGCGTTGGACTGAATCAGCGAGACGCCCGTGCCGTCGGCGTCGAC